>NZ_JBHVKW010000018.1:54885-103313 GCF_042797905.1 Amycolatopsis sp. NPDC057786 | reverse complement strand
CGCCCATTCGAGCGAGTTGCCGTAGCCCCACGGGTCGTCCACCGTGACGATCTCGCCGTACCGGTAGCTCTTGAAGACGTTCCAGATGAACGGCAGCGTCGAAGCACCGAGGATGTACGCGCCGATCGTCGAGATCGTGTTCAGCGTGGTGAACCCGTCCGACTGCAGGTAGTCCGCGTACCGGCGCGGCATGCCTTCGGCACCCAGCCAGTGCTGCACCAGGAACGTGGCGTGGAAGCCGATGAACGTGGTCCAGAAGTGCCACTTGCCGAGCTTCTCGTCCATCATGCGGCCGGTGATCTTCGGGAACCAGAAGTAGATCCCGGCGAACGTGGCGAACACGATCGTGCCGTAGAGCACGTAGTGGAAGTGCGCGACGACGAAGTAACTGTCGGAGACCTGAAAGTCGATCGCGGGGGCCGCGAGCATCACGCCGGTGAGCCCACCGAAGAGGAACGTGACCATGAATCCCACGCTGAAGAGCATCGGCGTCTCGAAAGTCAGCTGCCCTTTCCACATCGTGCCGATCCAGTTGAAGAACTTCACCCCGGTCGGGACCGCCACGAGGAAGGTCATGAACGAGAAGAACGGCAGCAGTACCGAGCCGGTCGCGTACATGTGATGAGCCCACACGGCAACGGACGTGGCGGCGATGCCGATGGTGGCCCAGATGAGTCCTTTGTAGCCGAACACGGGTTTGCGGCTGAAGACCGGAAGGATCTCCGACACGATCCCGAAGAACGGTAGGGCGACGATATAGACCTCTGGATGGCCGAAGAACCAGAACAGGTGCTGCCAGAGGATCACGCCGCCGTTCGCCGGGTCGTAGACGTGGGCTCCGAGTCGGCGGTCGGCCAGCAGGCCGAACAGTGCCGCGGTCAGGATCGGGAACGCGATCAGGATCAGGATGCTGGTGACCAGGATGTTCCAGGTGAAGATCGGCATCCGGTACATCGTCATCCCCGGGCAACGAAGGCAGACCACCGTGGTGATCATGTTGACCGCGCCGAGGATGGTGCCCAAGCCGGAGATCAGGAGACCGGTGATCCAGAGATCGGCGCCGACGCCGGGCGAGTAGATGGCATTGGACAGCGGCGTGTAGGCGAACCAGCCGAAGTCGGCCGCGCCGCCTGGGGTGAGGAAGCCGGACATCACGAGCAGGCTGCCGAACAGGTACAGCCAGTACGAGAACGAGTTCAGGCGGGGGAACGCCATGTCCGGGGCGCCGATCTGCAGCGGCAGGATGAAGTTCGCGAAGCCGAAGATGCTCGGCGTCGCGTACAGCAGCAGCATGATCGTGCCGTGCATGGTGAACAGCTGGTTGTACTGCTCATTGGACAGAAACTGCATCCCCGGTCGGGCCAGTTCGCTGCGCATCAGCATCGCGAGCGCGCCGCCGATCATGAAGAAGGCGAACGATGTGACCAGGTACAAGATGCCGAGCTGCTTGTGGTCGGTCGTGCGCAGCAGGCGAAGGAGAACGGAGCCCTTCGGTGACGCAGTGCGTTCCGATCCGGGTCGCAGCGCGATGGGAGCGGGTTTGACGACCATGGGGCCTCCGTCCGAGTAACTACTAGTTAGAGTAGTAGATGCTCGGAAGGAGGTGAGCGATCAGGTCTGCCTTGGCGTCAGTCGGAGCCGGAGCAGACGATGGCGGGCTCAGGTTCGTAGCGGACATTGTGGGTCGTGCGGGAGATCTCGGCACCGTTCAGGTCGCGGATCACCCGCGTGTCCGAGGTCGTGAACCCGGACTTACCCTTCGCCGGTCGGCATGAGCCGGCCGACTTGGTGACGGTCGGTGGGCTGGTGTAGCCGTGCTTGGGGCCGGGGATCGATTCCACGGTGACATGCTTCGTACCCCAGAGTCGTACGGTGATCGACGAGTTCGTCCAGACCGTCTGGATCGCCACGCCGGTCGGTGCGTCGTTCTTGAACTTCAGGTCGATGACACTGCTGCCGTCCGGATTCTGGAAGACGGTCGCCTCCCGAGCCGCCGGATAGCGGCTGATGTGGAAGCTGTGCTCTTTGTGGCCGGCGTCGGTCATCCCGGCGAAATACGAGGCGTTGTAGAGAGTCGTGGCGAACTGCGAGATGCCTCCGCCGACGGCGCGCGCGGGTACGCCCTCCTCGATCACGCCCGCCTCGACGTAGCCCTGGGCGCGGCCACGCGGGCCCGTAAAGTCGTTGAGGCTGAACGTGGACCCGGGTTCGACGATCGCGCCGTTGACCTTCTCGGCGACCACGCGGATGTTGACCCCGGAGTCCCTGGCGAAGCCGCGGGTCGTGAACTCCCCGATGACCTCGTTGATGCCGAGCTTGGCGATCTCGTCGGTGGTGACTTGTGCTTGGGTGTTTCGGTACTCGGCGACGGCGACCCGGTTCCCGTCTTTGGAGATGGCCTTGACGAGGGCGGGCAGTGTCTTGTCCCAGTCGACCACGCGCCCTTCGCTGGCGGGAACGACCTGGGGCTTGTCACCCTCGAAGGTCATCCGTGCGTCTTGGCCGGGCTTTTCGGTCGGGGCGAGCTGCTCGGCGAGCTCGCCGAGGTTCGCCTTATCGAGGCTGGGCACCAGCTTCCCGTCGTCGGACGGGGTGAACGTCAGCGCCTCCGCAATATGTGACGCGGACACTGTGGACTCTCGGCCATCGCCCCGTACGGTCGCCGGTCCGGACACCGCCGGGATCGCCACCTGCTCGACCGCCATCTGCACGCTCTCCGCGGTGGCCTTCGGCCGGACCGTCTCGACCGGAAGCTCGAGCCGGTCCGCGGAGGCCCAACCGCTCAGTAACGCATGCCGTGCCACCGCCGGGTCCAGCCGTCGGCCTTCTTGCGGGAGCACTGGAACGGGAGCCAGCCCGTCGAAGCGGACGTTCCCCTCCACGAGGGCGCGGTCGATGCCGGTGCGCAGCTTGTCGATCGTCGCGGTCAGGGCCTGCTCATCGCCTTGCGCGACGACGGGGAAGCTCTCGCCGGAGAACAAGGACGTGAGATGTGTCCAGGGGTTGGCGGACGGTGTTCCCGCCTGGGCGACCGAGGCCGTGAAGTCCACGGTGACGCTCGCGGAGTTCGGGACGAACGCGGTCTCGCGGCCGTCCACCACGATCTGGACGGGCTTGGACAGTCGTGGCGTGAGCGCCTCCCGGAGCGTCTGCTCCGCAACGGCTGGTGTGAGCCCGCCGATCGAAACGCCACCCACTGACGTCCCACGGGGGACCTCGCCCGCCGTCAACGCGACGTCGAGGCCGTAGAGCACGGCCAGTCCGCCGAGGACTCCGGCCGCGACGATCGTGGCAGTGTGCCG
The DNA here is from genome assembly GCF_042797905.1 of Amycolatopsis sp. NPDC057786. Taxonomy (NCBI): domain Bacteria; kingdom Bacillati; phylum Actinomycetota; class Actinomycetes; order Pseudonocardiales; family Pseudonocardiaceae; genus Amycolatopsis; species Amycolatopsis sp. NPDC057786. The sequence goes on along the minus strand of NZ_JBHVKW010000018.1, from coordinate 100,011 downwards.
CCACCACGGGCGCATATTCCGGTCGGTACCCGCTGGGGGCTCGACCTCGAGCTGAGTGGTGGTTTCTCCAGCGTTTTCCCCTGACGGAACCACAGCTTCCCCCGGTCTTCTCGCAGCGTCACGTATTCCGGAGCCGCATCGTCCGGAACGTGACCTAGGCTACTATCGAACCTAGTTGACCTTGTCGCTGGAGGCACGTTCGCCGGTCAGAACAGGGCCAGTTCGCCGTGCAGTGCTCCCAGAACGACACCGGCCAGCGGGCCAAGGGCCACGGACGTGATCGTTGCGACGTAGGCGGTGTTCGCGGCCCACCGGTCGACGGCAGGTGCCGCACTGTCCCCTGTGGACCGCATCGCCGGAGCGATCCAGCGGAGGTAGTAGAAGACGCTCGCCACCGTGTTGACCGCCGCGACGACGACCAGCCAGGCGAATCCGCCGTCGAACGCGGCGGTGAAGACGGTCAGTTTCCCGACGAAGACCGCCGTCGGCGGCGTGCCGACCAGCCCTAGGAGACAGACCGCCAGGCTGACCGCCAGCCATGGCTTGCGCCGCACCAGCCCCCGGTAGTCGTCGATCAACGGTGCCCTCGGCAGGGCGCACACCACGGCGAACGCACCGAGGTTCGTCACCGTGTAGGCCCCGACGTAGAACAGCAGGCCAGGTAGTGCCAGGGAACTGCGTGTCGCGACGACGACGGCCATCAGCAGGTAACCGACCTGGCTGATCGTCGAGTACGCGAGCAGCCGCCGGACGTTCCGCTGGAAGAACGCGGCGAGATTGCCCAGCGTCATCGTCGCCGCGGCGACGATCGCGATCAGCAGCGGCCAGCCGACGGCGGTCTCGGACATACCGGAGGCGGCGAGCCGGTAGGCGGCGATGACGCCGCCGATCTTGGGGACCGTGGTGAGGAACGCCGCCACGGGAGGCCGGGTGCCCTCGGTGACGTCCGGAACCCAGAAATGCGCCGGGACCGCGCCCATCTTGAACAGCAGTCCGGCGAACACCCCGACGAAGCCCACGGCCACCGCGACGCCGGGTGCCGTCCCCAGCGGCTTGGCGATCTCCGGGTATGCGGTCGCGCCGCCGACGCCGAACAGGATGGTGGCGCCTGCCAGCATCGTGATGCCGAGCAGCGCGCCGAGGAGGTAGAACTTGAGTGCGCTTTCGGTGCCCGTATCGTCCTTGGCGAATCCGGCCATCGCGTACAGCGGGATGCTGGCCAGCAGGAACGCGGCCACCAGCAGCAGGAGATCGTTGGCGCCGGTCATGAGGACCGTTCCGAGCGCGGCCAGCAGCACGAGCACGTACAGCTCGCTCTCCCGTGGCGATGACCGGAACTCGCGCGCGCTCACGCCCAAGGTCAGCACCTCGGCGATGAGGACGATCGCGCGCCCGGCGTTGGTGGCGACGTCGATGGCGTACGTGCCACCGAACACCGTCCGGTCCGGACCTGCCCACGCCAGGACCGTGGCGATCAGACCACCGGTGCAGGCAAGGACGGTGAGCAGCCGGACAGGCCATTGGCGCTCGCGTGGAAGGTACGACCCGAGCAGCAGCGCGATCACGGCGGTCACCGCCAGGATGATCTCGGGCAGCAGTGCCAACGGGTCTTCGTCCATCATCTCCACGGCGCGCTCACCGGGCCAGGAGGTTCAGGACGGATCGGGACACGGGTTCGATCGCGTCGAGCAGGAACCGGGGGAAGATTCCGATGACGACCGTCAGCACCAGTAGTGGCGTGATCGACACAGCCTCCGGGACGGTCAGGTCGGCTACCGGAGCCGCTTGTGGCGGCCCGAGGAACATCTTCTGGAACGCGCGCAGGAACAGCGCGGCGGTGATCAGGATCCCGAGGAACGCCACGATCGTGGCCACCGGTGCGGCGCCGAGCGAGCCGGTGAAGATCTGGAATTCGGCGATGAACCCGGAGAACCCGGGCAATCCCAGCGACGCGAAAGCGGCGACGGCGGTCAGCCCGGCGAACCGGGGAGCCGTCCGCGCGAGCCCGCCGTAGCGGTCCATGTCGTAGGTGTCGCCGCGCTCGTACAGCACGCCGGCGAGCAGGAACAGCGCTCCGGTGATCAGGCCGTGGCTGACCATCTGCGTCACGGCTCCGGTCACCGCCAGCTGCCGGGCCTCGGCGGCCGAGTCCGCCACCAAACCCGCCGCGCCGACCGCGAGGACGATGTATCCCATGTGGTTGACCGACGTGTAGGCGATCATCCGCTTGAAATCCCTCTGCGCCAAGGCGACCAGCGCGCCGTAGACGACGCTGACCACGCCGACGATGACGAAGACGAGCGCGTAGCGGCGCCAGGCCTCGGGAAGGATCGGCATGGCGATCCGCACGAAGCCGTAGGTGCCCATCTTCAGCAGCACCCCGGCCAGGATCGCCGAGCCCGCGGCGGGCGCTTCGGTGTGCGCGGGAGGAAGCCAGGTGTGGAACGGCACCGTCGGGGTCTTGATGGCGAACCCGATCCCGAGCGCCAGCAGGATCAGGCCGGCGGCCCACCCGCTGCCCGCGACCGGGTTCTGCCTGGTCAGCTCGACGATGTCAAAGGTGTGCGGCGACGCGGCGAGGTAGAGCGCGATGAAGCCGACCAGGAGTGCCAGCGAGCCGACGAAGGTGTACAGGAAGAACTTCACCGCGGCGCGCGCGGCATCTCGATGTCCCCAGCCCGCGATCACGAAGTACATGGCCACAATGGACAGGTCGAAGTAGACGAAGAAGAGGATCAGGTCGAGCGCGACGAACAGGCCGAGGCTCACCGTCTCGAGGAACAGGAACAGCGCGGCGAAGGAACGCACCCGCTTGTCCTGCCGCAGCGAGTAGATCGCGCAGGCGAGGAAGAGGCCGCCGGTGAGGGCGATGAGCGGAAGGCTCAACCCGTCGACCCCGATGTGATATCCGGAGCTGACGCTGGGGATCCAGCGCAGGTTGACCTCGTAGACGTAGCCGTCGGAAACCGGTGCCGCCACCCAGAGGGCCACGATCACCACGAACTCCACCGCGGAGACGCCGACCCACCACAAGCGGACGAACCGGGCGGAGGCGCGTGGCACCGCGAACAGGACCACCGCCGCCGCCAGCGGCAGGAACACCACGACGCTGAGCACGCTCTACCTCACGTTCTTCACAGGATCATCAACAGCACAGCGAGGACACCCAGTGCGACCGCGGCCTGGGCGTAGTACTGGTGCAGCTGTCCGGTCTGGGTCTTGGGGGCGAGCCGGCCCAGTGTGCGCGCGGTCCGCGCCACACCGCGGACCGCGCCTTCGATCGACCACTCGACACGGACGTTCGCCAGCCGCCCGAGCGCCGTGCCTGTCGCCGCGGCCATCCGGACGCCGCCGTCGACGACGTGATCGTCGAACCGCGCCAAGGCACCGGCCAGCTGCATCGTCGGCCTCGCGACCACGATCTCCGTGAGCCGTTCCAGACGCAGCCAGTCGGCGAGCACTCGGTTTCGGGACACCGACAGCGCGGGCCGCGACCGTGTCCAGATACCTGCCGCGACCACGCCGACCACCGCGACCGCACCCGATACCAGCAGCTCCACGGCGTTGGGCAGTTCCATAGGCGGACCGCCCAAGAGCTCGGCGAACCAGGCGGCGGGACCGGGCAGTCCGCCGATGCCGAGCAGAGCGGCCGCCGCCGCGAGTACCGGCAACGGCGCGAGCAGCAGCGGACGCAACCGCGTTGCGGAGCTCGCCTCGGTGGGTAGCCACAGCAGCGCCAGGACCCGGCCGACGTAGGCACCGCTCAGCAGTGCGGCAGCCAAACCAGCGACGTACAGGGCGGGGGAGTCGGCGAGTGCCGAGGCGAGAACCGCGTCCTTGGTGACCCAGATGGATAGCGGCGGTATCCCGGCCAGGCTCAACGCGCCGATGGTGAACACCGCGCCCAGCAGGGGAAACCGCCGTGCCGCGCCGCGAAGCCGGTCGAGATCCTTCGTGTCCAGCGCCAGCAACCATGCCCCCGCGCCGAGGAAGAGCAGGCACTTGGTCGCGGCGTGCGCCACAAGCTGACCGGTCCCCGCCGCCGGTCCGCCGGTGCCTGCCGCGAGCACCATGAACCCGATCTGGGAACAGGTCGACGCGGCGAGCACCTGCTTGAGGTTCCGCTGCACCAGCGCCACGGCACCGAGCACGACCGCAGTGCTGACGCCGATCCACGCGACGACGTCGGCTGCCCAGACCGTCGAGGCCAGCAGCGGCTCCACCCGCACGAGCAAGTAAGCCCCGGCGGCGACCATGGTCGCAGAGTGCAGCAGAGCCGAGACGGGGCTCGGACCGTCCATCGCCCGGGAAAGCCAGAAACTGAACGGAAGCTGGGCGGACTTCCCGATCGCGGCCAGCACGATCCCGGCCGCGACGACGTCGCGCCACCCGGCCGCCGCTTCAGGCAGTCCCGCGAGCGTGAGACCTCCGACCCCGCCTGCCAGCGCGGCACCCGCCGCCAGATACAGCCCGAGGTCGGCCGATCGGGTGGTCAGCAACGCGATCGTTCCCGAGTCGACGCGGTGGGTCTCGCGCCACCAGAATCCGATCAAGGCGTACGAGCACGCGCCCATGACCTCCCACGCCATCAGCAGCACGACGAGATCCCGTGCGCAGACGGTGACGAGCATCGCTCCCGCGAAGACCAGCATCAGCCCATGGAAGCGGGCTCGGGACTCGCCGGCGCCGAACTCGGCGGACGCGAACACGAGCACCGCCACCAGGATCACGGCCACCGTGAGCACCATGACCGCCGATAGTCCGTCCACGGCCAAGCCGACACGCAACCCGGCCAGTAGCGGCGCCGAGGCCTCCGGCCGGGTGATCGCCGCAACCACCGCCAGCGCCGCTGTCAGGGCCGCCGATCCGACGCCGAGGGCAGGCGCGAGCCGGTCGGCCGGGTGACCGATGACGAGGAAAACACCGCCGACGACCAGGGGAAGCGCTACGAGCAGCCACAGGACCATCGGCTCAGCCCTTGAGATCCGCGGCGGAGTCGGTCATGTCGACGTCCCGGCGTCGGAAGATCGCGGTCGTCACGGCGAAGCCGACCGCCATGTCGAGCGCCATCAGCGTGACCGCGACGAGCACGACGACCTGCCCGTCGGGCCGCATCGGCGAGACGAAGTACCAGAACGCCGCGCCGGCCACGATCACCGCGTTGGCCATCAGTTCAAGGCCCATCATGATCATGACGATCGACTGCTGGGACAGCGCGCCGTACAGGCCGACACTGAACAGCGCCGCCGCCAGATAGAGAAACACTTGCAGGGTCACCGGTTCAAGCCCCCTCGCACCGGGTCGTCAGGATGCTTCGCGTCGAGCCGGTCGCCGTAACGGTCGTAGCGGCCGCGGTTCGTGGCCAGGATGACCGTGGCGACCATCGTGGCGAACAGGCACAGCCCGACCACCATCATCACCAGCATCTTCGAACCCATCAGCGCCTCACCCAGCGCGCGCGTCGGGTCGGCCGGGCGCGCCGCGTCCGACGACGGCCAGCGGACCAGCGAGATCCCCACGGCGAGCGCCACGAACACGCCTCCGGCGATGGCCAGCGACCCTTTCTGGTTGTGCACCATGGTCATCGGCATCAGTCCGGCGGGGTTCATCATGTACATGATCATGAAGACGACCATGACGACCATCTCCATGATCATCATCAGGATGACCAGGACGCCGAGGTAGGCGAGATTCAGCAGGAAGACCGTTCCCGCGGCGAAGATGAAAGACGCCAGCAGAGCGAACGTCGCCCGCGCCATCGAATCCACCCGGAACACGGCCACGCCGGTGGCCACGGCCCCGACGGCGCACACCCAGAAGGCGATCTGTGTCCACATTCAGCCGGGCTCCTTCCTCATCGGGCGATCACCACGATGGCGACGACGAGTGCCTGCAGAAGGGTCAACGGGATGAGGACGATCCACGCGACCTCCTCGTACCGCTCCATCCGCACCGTCTGGACCCGGCGCCGGACCCACACCAGCAATCCGAGGACGGCGACCGTCTTCAACAGCGTCCACAACCACGAGGGCAGTAGGGGGCCGGCGCCGCCACCGAGGAACAGCGGAACCGCGAACGCAGCGCCGGAAACCAGAAGCAGCCACCGGCCCGCGGTGAACACCAACCGGTCCACTCCGGACAGTTCCGCCATCGCCCCGCCCGCGATGTCCGCACCGACGGCTTGGTCGAACGGTCCCCAGAACGACATCGCCAGCACCGACAGCAAGTACACGACGAAGGCGATCGGCATCCACACGACGAACCACAGCGAGTCCTGCGCGGCGACGACGTCGGACACCCGCAACGAACCCGCCCCGAGCGCCGCGGTGATCAACGCGAACATATGCGGCAGCTCGTAGGCGAGCCCCTGCGCGATGAACCGGTAGCCGCCGACGAGACCGTACGCCGAGTTCGCGCCCCAGCCGACCATCCACACCGCCGCCCAGGCGACGACCTCCATCGCGTTGAACCACACGATCCCGACCGAGAAATCGGCCACCGCCCATCGCCCGAACGGCGTCACCAGCGACGCGAGTACACCGGCCACCACGAGGGCGATCGCGCCACCACGCCAGAGCATGGCGTCCGCCGCGAGCGTGCGACGTCGCTGCTGGACCAGCAGGCCACCCGCCTCGCGGAACGGCAGCGTGAGCGCTGACCTGGCGTTCGCGCCACTTGCCCGCGCGGACAGCAGCGAATCCCAGGACGCCGCCGCGGCGACCAGGACTCCCAGCGCGAGGGGCAGTACGAGTCCGCCCCACCAGGGCAGTTCCTCAACCATGGGCCACCCGCAGACGCTCGAGGTCGGGATCGAGACTCGCGACGATCAACCGTGCCGTGGCGACCTCGGCGCCGGTCAGCAGTCGGGGCAGCGCGTCCAGGAGTGCGGCCGGGTCGTCGTCTTCCGCCGCAACAGGGGACAGCCACTGCATTAGCCGGTCGTACGCGTCACCGGCCGCCGTCGAGTCGGTCCACTTCGGACCGTCCAGGACACCTACGCCGGACAGCGACCAGCGCAGCGTCCGGGAACGGCGAACCCGGCGTGCCCATCGCGTGACGTCGCTCTGGACGTCCTTCCCAGCCAGGATGTCGTCCCTCAACCGGGCTGCGGTGATGGCCGCGTCTTCCCAGCCCGCCACCGTCAACAGTCGTGAACAGCTGTCGAGCCGGCGCGCGGACTGTCGGTTTGCGCTCGCCCAGAACGGCTCCGTTTCCGATGGAGGATCACCGAGTACCTCGACCGCGGCCTCCTGGATCACGTCTCCCTGGAGTTTGGCCCGGACGAGGAGCCCGCTTGGCCAAGCGGGTAGACCTGGTCCTAAAGGGACAGTGAGCTGGTCGAGCTTGAGTTCGTCACGGTCGGGAGCCCGGTCCGCCATCGGAATGCCGCCGGGCATCTCCATACCGCTCATGTCGTGTCCGGCGTGACCACCATGGTCATGGTTCATCGCCATGGGGTCCTGCTCGCGGTGGGACATCGCAGTGTCGTGCAGGTGCTGTTGTTCTCCGTGCTCGTGGTGCGAGTGGCCGTGCTCAGCCATCGTGTTGGACTCGACGTGCGCTTGGCCGCCGTGAGCTGTGATGACCTCAGCCTCTGGCTGTTCGTCCGTTGAACGCACCTGATCCGCACCCGTGGCGAGTTCCGTTTCGACCGCCGTTGGATCCTCGAGATGGATCCGCGCCTTGGGGGCCGGAATCTGCTTCCACATCGAGTCAAGGAAGGGTGCCATCGTCGGATCGACTGGACCAGCCACGACCAGCAGATTGGCCTCCGCCGGATTCAGGGCAGGCCGCCAGCCGCGGATCCGTGCGACGCGCTCGGCAGCGAGCCGCACGTTCGTACCACCCAATGTGGTGACGAACAAAGGGTGTATCGGGGTATGCCGCAGCAGCCAGGTTCTCACGTCCATCGGAACGCGCCTTCTCGCCAGGCGTACCACACTCCGGCGACCAGAACGGCGAGGAACAGGAACATCTCCACGACGGCGGGCGTCCCGACCTCGGCGACGACGAGCGTCCACGGGTACATGAAGACCATCTCCATGTCGAACGCGAGGAAGACCATCGTGATCGTGTACCAGCGGACGTGATACCGCGAGACCGCGTGCTCGGCAGGTGATCCGCCGGAGAGGAACGGCGCCACGTCCCGCACCATCGGAGCCAGCCTGATCAACCTGGCGAACCCGTAGACCGCGGCGACGAGCACGACCACGGCACCGAATGCTGCCACCGCACCCAGCACGGTCTCACCTCACTCGACGTGGGATCTACTACGGAGGCTAGCGGAGCGATCGCATCTCGGCTGGGTGAAGAATCGCCTGGCTCAGGCGGTGACGAACTCAGTGATGCGTTCGGTCCAGGTCTTGATGTCCGCCACCGACGTCGACACGTGGAGCAGGGACCCGGGGATGAGCTCGTGCAGGCGTTCGGCCGTGGACGCGGGGTGCAGGGGATCAGTGTCCCAGGCAAGGATCAGCGTCGGGTGGGTCAACGTCGCGATCGCCTCGGGTGCGGGCAGGTCCGACCTTCCGACGCCTCTCAGAATCGAGGGAAGTAGTTCGTCCGGCACGTCAGGGGAGAACCTGTAATTCGGGTAGCCGGCGAAGATCGGCGGCGGCTCGGCGTGCGCCCATTGCCGGCGCCATTGAGCCGCTCCGACTGCTTCGATGCTGTCCGCGCTGTCGAAGTACCACTGCTTCGCTTGCTCGGCATCAGACGTCCAGGCGACGGGCGGGATCATCAAGACGAGTCGACGGAAGCGGTGCGGGGCCGCGATTGCCGCACGCAGGGCCGTATCGCATCCCAGTGACGATCCGGCGAAGTCCATGGGCTCGGTGATCTTCAGAGCGTCGAGGAGCGCGAGCAGGTCCTGCGCGAAGTTCTCGAAAAGGTAGTCCTCGGTGACTGGACGGCCGGTCGACTGGCCGTGGCCGCGCTGGTCGTAGACCAGCATGCTGCGGCCTTCGCCCAGCGAGTCGAAATCGAAGAGCTCCAAGCTCCGCACGGCTTTCCGGCTCAGCGGAACGCCATGGGCGTAACCGAGCGGGGCCCCGGAACCCTCGAACTGGTAGGCGATCGACGCTCCCGCACGCTCGAAGTACTTGTCGGATGGCACATGCACTCCCTTCCTATACTCTTAGGGGGTATATGTGCCGTAGCGCGCAAAGTGAGCTGTCGACAAGCGGTCCGCTCAGACGGAGTGGGGTTGGGGTCGTCCTGCGGGCGGTCTCATGACAGGCTGTGGGCATGACCAGCAGCGCGACCCGGCTTCGTGACGGCGCCATCGGCGTCGGATACGAGGGACAGGAGATCTCCGAGTTCGTTGACGGGCTCGTGCAGCGTGGCGTGACGCGTCTGGTCGATGTCAGGTTGACGCCGATCTCGCGCAAGAGGGGTTTCAGCAAGACGGCGTTACGTGCCGTGCTGGCCGAGGCCGGGATCGAATACGACCACCGTCGCGAGCTCGGGAACCTCAAAACGAATCGGGCCGGCTTCGCCGGTGACGAGACCGAGCTCAAGCAGGCGAAAGATCGGTACGTCGAGCTGCTGGAGAACACCCAGGCCCAAGCCAGCCTGGACGAGCTCGCTCGCCTGTCTGCCGGTGAACGTGTCGCCGTACTGTGCTTCGAAGCTGATCAGCGGCGGTGCCATCGTGACGTCGTGCTGGCGGAGATCGCCAGCCGCCTACCTCTGAACTGACCGCGGCGGCCAGTAAACGCCGAGGACACTGAACGTCCGGGGATGCGCTGCGACGTTGCCCACGTAGAAGGCGACGTCGCGGTCGGGGCCGCAGACTTCGTGCAAGAACCGCTGCTCGAGCAGTTGGGCCGCGTCGGCGTCGTTCATGCCGCGGAGGTTCCGGATCTGGAACGCGACGAACTCCCAGTCGATGAACCCCTGCTTGTGGCCGTTGCAATCGCGCTCTTCGCACTCGTAGTGGTAGGTGCCGGCGAACCGCGGTGCCCGTAGCGGCGTCCGGTCCTCGTTGCCGAACAGGTCGAGCTGGCCGACGTAGGTGTCGATCTTGGCTTGCTGGGCTTTCGACCAGCCTTGATGCCGGGCAATCCGTAACGCCGTGATCCTCTTCGGACGGATCAGGGCCAGTGACTGCGTGCTCATGGTGGCGCCGCGAACGAGGCGGCACATCGTGGTCTGGTTGCTGATCGCCGGATCGATCCACGGGCGGCGGTGCGACCACTTGGTCAGGTGTTTCCCGAGCCTCAGGGTGGGCATCCGTGGTCGCCAGCTCTCCTGCCTGCTGTCCTGCCTGGCCGGTACTGCCTCGACCGAGACGACGTCGTACTTCGCGAAGCTCGCGTCGGGGCCGAGCTCCCGAAAGTTGATCGGGTAGAGGCGGATCCAGCCTGGGCGATCCGGGTCGAGGCTGAGCCCGGCCACGCAGACCGTTTCGCCGTACTTTTCGGACGGGTTCGGGGCCGCCTTCACGGTGATCAGGACCTGCAGCGTGACGGCATGATCGCCCGCTGGTTTGGCGGTGGGTGTGTCCGGTGGCTGGCCGAACATCGGAAGCTGCGTCATCGGACCTCCCCGATCCGTCCACGTGAACTACCCAACGTAACTCCGGCAGTGTCACCGTGTGAGCGGCCAAAGGGGTGATCTGGTTAGCGCGACAGCGTCGCCACCTCCTCGAGCACCTGGCAGAACCGGTCGATTTCCTCGATCGTGTTGTAGTAGTGGACCGACGCGCGGACGACCTCGTCCAGACCTCGGGTTTCCATGTCCCAGCGCGTCGACGCCACTCGCGAGACACTCACGTTGATGCCGTGGCTCGCCATGAACGCCTTGATCTCCTCGCCGGACAGGCCTTCCGCCGTGAAGGACGTGATACCGCACCGCTCCGAGCCGACGTCACGGACCTCGACTCCGCGGATGGCGCCGAGACGATCACGCAGGCCATCCGCCAGGTGGTAGACCCGATCGCGGATGCGCGGAAGCCCCCAGCCGAGCGCGTAGTCGATCGCTGTACCGAGCCCGATCTTCGCCGCGTAGTTGCACTCCCACGACTCGAATCGGCGCGTCCCTGGCCGGACTTCGTAGCTGTCGCGGGTCACCCAGGTCGCTGCATGCAGGTCGAGCATCGGAGGGCTCAGTTCGTCGAGCCGGTCGGCCCGGACGTACAGCAGGCCGGTGCCGCGCGGCCCGCGGAGGTACTTCCGCCCGGTCAAGGACAGCATGTCGCAGCCGAGGACATCGACGTCGAGCGGCATCTGACCGGCCGACTGGCACGCATCGAGCAGATAGAGGACTCCGGCCTCGCGGGTCACTCTGCCGACCTCGGCCGCTGGGTTGACCAGGCCGCCGTTGGTCGGTACGTGGGTCAGCGACACCAGCCGGACCCTGTCGTCCATCAGCTCGCGAAGGCGCACCACGGACAGCTGTCCCGACTCGTCGTTCGGCGCGACCTCCACCTGAACGCCGTATCTTTGCGCCACCTGCAGATAGGCGATGAAGTTGCTGGCGTACTCGGCTTCGCTGGTCAGGATCCGGTCGCCACGCTGGAACGGGATCGAGTAGAACGCGAGATCCCACGCACGGGTGGCGCTATCGAGGACCGCGAGCTCCGGCGGCGTGCAACCGAGCAGGCGGGCGGCCGAGGTGTACACCCCGCTCACCTCGTCGGCCGCCTCCGCCGCGGCCTCGTAGCCGCCGATGCGGGATTCGAGGCGGAGATGATCGATCACGGCGTCCAGCACGGGCTGCGGCATCAGCGACGATCCCGCGTTATTGAGGTGGATCACCGAAGCGCAGCCCGGCGTCTCTTTGCGGGCCAACTCCACATCGAACGTTTCGCCCGTCATACCGCCTCCTCCCCGCGACGCGGTGCCGGAGCCGAAATCACTGCCGAATGATCAACGAGGCGGAGGAACGACCTGGCTCGTTCCTGCGACGGTCGCGTGAAGAACACGTCCGGAGCGGCCTCCTCGACGATCACCCCGCCGTCCATGAACACGATCCGGTCGGCGACCTCCCGCGCGAAATGCGTCTCATGGGTGACGATCACCATCGTCATGCCATCGCGAGCCAGACTCTGGATGACGTCCAGGACCTCGGCGTGGAGTTCCGGGTCGAGCGCGGAGGTCGGCTCGTCGAAGAGCACGACCTCCGGTTCCATGGCCAGCGCACGGGCGATCGCGACGCGTTGCTTCTGCCCGCCGGAAAGGCGCGACGGGTACTCACCGCTCTTGTCCGCCAGCCCTACCCGGTCCAGAAGTCTTTCCCCCAGCTTCTTTGCCTGGGCCTCGGACAGTTTCCGCACCTGCCGTGGCCCTTCGATCACGTTGCCCAGTGCCGTCATGTGCGGGAAGAGATTGAACTGCTGGAACACCATCCCCGCGTGCCTGCGAGCCCGTTGCTCCAATCGCTTGCGCCCCCGGTCACGTCGAGTTCCGCATTTGAAGTCGCACCCGCAGATCCGCACGTGACCGCCATCGGGCTCCTCCAGGAGGTTCATACACCGGACCAGGGTGGTCTTCCCCGAGCCGGATGGGCCCATCAACACCACCACCTCACCCCGTTCGACGGCGAGGTTCACACCACGCAGTACGTCGAGTTCACCGAAGCTCTTCCGGATGTCCGTCAGTTCGATCGTGAAGTCGTTCATGCTCAGTACGCCCTTCCCAGCCGCCTTTCGAGCATCCCCTGCCCGATGGACAACACCGTGTTGATCATCCAGTACATCAAGGCCGCGACCAGAAATGCTTCCATGTATCGAAAACTGGCGTTGCCCACGCTCTCCGCAACCCGCGTCAGCTCGACTACGGTGACCGCGGATGCCAGTGAGGTGTCCTTCATCAGTGCGATGAACCGGCTACCCACGGCAGGGGTCGCGATTCTGATTGCCTGTGGAAAGACGATCCGCCGGAACGTACGCCAGTACGGCATGCCGATCGACGACGACGCTTCCCACTGTCCTTTGTCGACGCCCAGGATCCCGCCGCGGAAGTTCTCGCTCAGGTAGGCGGCGGAGAACAATGTCAGTGCCAGGATCGCGGAGGGGATAGGTGCCAGCTGGATTCCGAGCTGCGGAAGTCCGAAGTAGAGCAACATGATCTGGATCAGCAGCGGAGTTCCCCGAAACACCGAGACATAGGAGATCGCCACCGCTCTCAGTGCCCGGAAACCGGAGATCCGGGCAAGAGCGATCAGCGCCCCGAGAAGAGATCCGAAAACGAACGATGTCACGCCGAGCAGGACGGTGACACCCAGCCCCTGCAACAACATCGGGAACGCGCCGGCCAGTAGGTCCACGACTTCCTCCTCACCACACGTGTTGACTAACCTCTCAACCTGCCGGCAGCGCCTTCAGTTCGGCCGCCATGTCCAAGCCGCCCAGCCACTTCTGGGAGATCCGCGTGAGCGTTCCATCCGCGATCATCTCGTCGATCGCCTTGTCGACAGCCTGCTTCAGAGCTCCGGAATCCTTCCGGAAGGACATCCCGTTGACCTCGCTTTCGAGCAGGGGGCCGACCGGCTGGACACTCAGGCTGTTCTTGCTCGCCAGATAGGCGCCCTGGAAGCGGGAGACCAGCATGGCGTCGGCGTTGCCACGGGACAGGTCCGTGAGGCCGAGCGTGGCGTTGTCATAGGTCTTCACGCGTACGTCCTGGATCTTTTCCGTGGCGTATTTGTGCTGGGTGGTTCCCGCCGACACTGCGACGGCTTTCCCCTTCAGATCGGCGAGTGAGCTGATCGATGTGTTGCCCGTGGCAACGAAGATCGAGATCCCGTTGACCTCGTAGGGGCGCGAGAAGTCGACTTGCTGTTTGCGTTCGGCGGTGATGGTCTGCCCGGAGATGACCATGTCGAACCGGTCGGCCTTCACGCCCTCGATGAAGGTCTGGAAGCTGGCTTGCACGAACTCGACGCCACTGGCGCCCAGCCGCCTGGCCAGATCGTGCGCCACGTCGACGTCATACCCCGCCGGCGTGCCCGAACCTTCGACGAAGTTCCACGGTGGATTCGCCTGGGTGAGTGCGACACGGATCTTCCCGCCGCTTCGCAGCTTTTGGAGGACGTCGCCGGACGCGGTACTTGAACATGCCGCCACAGAGCCGATCGAAGCGATGACGGCAGCGGACAGGAATGCCCTTCGGGATAGGTGGATTGGTGACTTTCGCATAGCGTCTCCCTCACGAACGAGGGCCTGCGGCGCTGCCGCACGGCGTGCCGCCCGGCGGCGTCCGAAGCTGCCGCCGAGCGTCAAGCGCGGCCCTGTGGTGGTGCACTTACGCGTCACTCGAGTGAGTGGGACTGTATGCCCCCATAGGGTATAGGTCAACACGGTTTGGGTAAGCGCACGGCTAAGTAACCTCGTCGCAACAAGCCAAGCCACCGAAGGAAACCCGATCGATTGTTCGTCCACGAAGTGTCTTAGTAGGACTCTTGGAGGCTGGTTTATGGTGTCGTTGAGGGAAACCGTGTAGACGCTGCACTGGGGTATAGCTGTCGTGTTCGGTTGCGACCCAAGGAGGTCTACTATCGAAGTTTGTAACTCGACTGAGACCGTGCGGTCGGCGGTGAAAGCTGTGACAACCCTTGTCCGCTGCGCGTCACGGGAGGTCGCAGCTCCGGTCTCCGCTGTCGCATATTCGGTCTCGGAGTGGTAACCGCCGTAACGGCAGGTAGTGGGCCTCCGACCCCTGAGGGCAACGGTCTAGCGGTCGTCGAGGTCACTCGGGGCCGGGCAGGGAGCGGGGTGTGAATCGTGAATGTGGACCCGTGGGGCGAAGACGTCGACGAGACGACGTACGCGCAGGGCAGGCTTCCCAGTAGGACCTACGCGTCGGCCAGCTTCCCGATCTCGTGGCCGAACTCCGCAGACAACGGCCAGCCGGCCCGGTTCGTGTGCAAGGTGTTCGATCCCGAGGTGGAGACAACCGCGGAACTTGATGGTGAGCAGTGGCTGGTCTCCGAGTCTCCGGCCGGCCGGTACCAAGTCAAGCTGCTGATCGCGCGGGAAGCGGGCAACGTCCGTGAGCTCTGGGTGCAGCGGGTACCGGCCAAAGGTCAGGGAAAGGTGGAGACGAGGCTGAACCTGAGGCAGCCGGAAGCGGGACGGCTGGTGGAGTTGCTACGCACCCTTGAGTGCATTCCGGTCGACGGCGAGCAGACCGTACGGGTTGATGACTCCCTGGTGCGGGAGCTGTTCGCCAATCCGGAGTCGTTGGCGAAAATCTATCGTGAAGACCCGTCGCAGCTGCGGCAGTTGATCTCCGACGATGAGTCAGCACGCGATGTGATCGCGTTGTCGCATCGCCGCGGTCAGCTGCAGAAGTTCCGGCGTCTGCTGAGTGATGACGACTATTTCGACGCTGAGGTCGAGCAGGCACCCGGGAGGCGGCGGGAGGGGGTGTGGCAAAGGTTCTTCGAGGACAACCCATGGATACTCGGAGTTCCGCTCATCGGCCAGTTGCTCACGTCATGGAGTGACCAGAAGCTGGAACAGGTCGTCGCTGGCGCATCGGTCGTCAGCGTGGGCAAGCGGGCCGACGCGCTGCTCCGTACCTCCGGCCGGATCAAGTCGATGGTGTTCGCCGAGATCAAGACCCATCGCACCGCGCTGCTGTCCGCCAGCGAGTACAGGTCCGGGTGCTGGCCGCCCTCCGACGAGTTGGCTGGCGGAGTAGCACAGGTGCAGGGCACGGTGCATCGAGCGGTGAACGAGATCGGTGAACGCCTCCAAGACGTCGCTCCCGATGGCTCGGACGTGCCAGGCGGGTTCACCTACATGCTCAAGCCCCGGGCATTCCTGGTCATCGGCTCGCTTGACCAACTTCTTGGACATGACGGCGGGCATCATCGCGACCGCATCCGCTCCTTCGAGCTGTATCGGCGACAGCTCCACGAACCCGAAGTGGTGACCTTCGACGAGCTCCTCGCCCGTGCGGAATGGCACGTCACGATGGCTGAAGACGACGCCGCGCCCCGAGAGACTTAGCGTCGGAGGGACCCGGCGCTTGGGTGACCCGCTCGGCCAGTGCTCTGGGCAGGTCGGCATCCGAGGTGTTCTTCGCCGACCGCCCTCCTGAAAGCTGGATGCGAACATGTGTTCTATTGTCGTGCTAGGTTCGTGGTCAAGCGCCGCATGGCGTGCAGGTCAAGGAGGTGGACGGGCTGGGCTGGCTGGTGCGCGAGCGTGTCACCGGGCGTGAGTGGCGCGTCGAGACAAGTGACATGGCGTGGGAAGCTGGAGGCTACGACCTCAGGCGTTTCGAAGTCCACGTCATCGGTGAACGGGTGGTGGGCGCTCCAGACGGTTACCCAGACCGGACGTCCTCCGAGAGCTTCACGAGGGGACGTTGAGGCGGCGGAAGGGTCGCGACGGAGACTGTGCTGTTCGACGACGACGGCGGCAGAGCCGGGCTGGGCCCGCTGGTAAGCGTGCGAAACCTCACTGAGGGGGTCCGCGAAGTCGGCTTCCGCCTTGGCGGCAACGTCGAGTGTGGCCTAAACGGCTGCAAGCGGCTGGAGATTGCCGGCCAGTGTAGTCATCCATGCGATTGATTCATCTGCGTCCAGTGCGTGGGTTTTAAGCTTCTTGAACTCGTCGCTGTAGAACCTGACCTCGCTTTCGTCCTGGGAAAATATAGTCGCGAAGGGTGTTTCGATCTTCGTCAGCGCAGGGAGTTCGGAGTCTTCGAAAAGTCCTACTGGCCCGGGTATGACTGGAACGGGAATGTCTGCTGGTATGATCCTGATGCAACATTGCGAAGTCGATGCCATGAATGCCAGGTGTAATAGCTGGTCTCGTATCATCGAAGCGTCAATTGGTTGACGACACAAGCCTCGCTCATCGAGATAGAAGGTTGCTTGCATGCCGTTGACATTGGAGAACCGTCGCTGCCGGAGTTTTCGTGCTTCGAGCAAGGATTCATGGGCGCAAACGGGGGTGTCGAGCGTCGCGAGTTCAGCTCGGATGTACGACTCGGTCTGGAGAAGGTCTGGTACTCCGGTGGGGTCGAAGATCATCGCGTTCGCCGCTCGCTCCTCGAGTGCGAGCAGTGGGCCGACTTGATCGGGGAACCTTGCAGGGTGCCTTAATGTGCAGGTCTTTGAGGATGCAAGCCCCGCTAGGGTCATTGCGTCTGAGAATTCCCCGGGTGTTGCTTTGATGAGTCCGAGAATAAACGCTACCTCGAAATTGTTCAGGCTCCGGGCGCCCTTCTCAAGTCTCGAAATGCTTGATGACCCGATGCCGGTCATGCGGCTAATGTCGACTGCTTGATACTTTGCACGCTTCCGTATGCGACGTATCTCGCTGCCGAGAAGTCGGCTTGGGAGGGATGGGTCATCTTTGCTCATAGCTGTCTTTCCTTTTGCTGCCTGAATGTTCGCGGGATGTCAGTTCATGATGATCCAAACGCCGCTGCTCTCTGACGCTGCGAAGCTGGATTTGCAGCCTGGCCATATCTCGATACACCAGGTTGAGCCCGACAGAGTACTTCTGCGCAATTGCCCGAACTGATCTCTGGTCTCTTTCATATTCGGCTCGGAGTTGCGCGTCGGTGTATGGTCTGGGCTTGCGTCTTGCTCCTTTGGGGCGGAGTTCGACGCCAGAATTTTCGATTGCCCTCTGTATCCATGAGGGTGACGTCCCGTAGTTCTTTGCGAGTTTCGCCGCGGTGAGGTTGTAGTCGCGCTCGTACTCTCGTGCAACACGTTTCTGTAATTGGGGGCCGTAGACGTGGTGTGCTCGTACCTCGCGGGACGGAAGGTTCACCAATGCCCAGTCAAGGTCGAACGTCGGACGCGTCCTGCTCGACGCCTGAATGTCTGGTCGTTGGGCCTCGTCGCAGTGCGTCGACGAGGAGTTTCCGCTGGTGAACATTGATCCTCTCGATGAGTCCGTACGACGGCGCGAAAAGTGAACGCGAACGCTGCGTTGCTACAGACTTCGACCTGGTGTCCAGAGGAGGCGGTCCGCGCGGGCAATGGCGAGGGAGGGCGCACGGGAAGATTCCGGGGGCGGCAGTTCGTTCAATCGGTCCACAACGTCCGCGAGGCCGCCGTCCTGCTGCCACACGATCTCGTCGTCGGGATTCACCCGAAGCGCGGCGGCATCGCTGCTGTGGCGAACCAAAAGCGCGTCGGCCCATCCGTGCACCCAGGCGCGTACTCCGCGGATCTCGGTGACTTCGCTTGCCGTGACGACGGGGAAGAAGGACCACTGGGCGGTACTTCGAAGATCGATCAGCTTGCGCAGTACCGGGAACTCCTCAACCGCTCGGCGCTCCGCTTCGGGCGCGCTCATGTGCTCGCCAAGGGCAAGGCCCGTGGGCACCGCTGCATTCCGTCCTGTCGACGCCCCGTGGCCACTCCCCGCTCGAAGGCAGGCGTCAGCAGGGTGCAGGTCGGCTGTTCACCCATCGCTCTTGTCCTCGGAGTGGTCATATGTCCACCCTGGTTTCGAGTTGCCACCTGGCGGAACGCCGGATGCCTGGGATGTCAAGGGGAGGATCAGGGGAGGTTTACAGGGAGAGCTCGAAGGAGTAATGGGCCAGTTACTGTGCGATCATCACGAGAGACGAGCACTCCCGGGAGGCGGTCGTGTCTGGACCGAACGATCAACTTCGGCAACTTCGAACGCGCACGGAATCGGCGCAAGTGCCAGGCGAGTTCCTGAGCCGGGCTGAGCTTGCCGAGCAGGTCAACGCCTGGGTGCATGATCATCTGAACCGGAAGATCGAGCTCGACGGCAACTACATCGGCAAGCTGGAACGTGGTGCTATCAGGTGGCCGCAGGCGGACTACCGAGACGGACTTCGCGCTGTGCTCGGCGTCGCTACGGACGCCGAACTCGGCTTTCGTCGGTCACGGTCGAGGGTGGCTAGCCTGGGCACCGTGAAACGGTCCGACTTCTTGCGTGCCGCTCTGGGGGTCACCGCCGGAGCCATGGTGGCCCCGCTGGGCGAGGCGCTGCTGACGCAGCAGCCGACACCGGTTCCCTCCGTCGTCGGTCAAAGGGAGATCGAGCAGGTCCGGACCGCCGCGCAGCTCTTCGGCACTTGGGACCATACGTACGGCGGCGGCCTGGTTCGTGAAGCCGTCGCAGCCCAGCTGCGGTATTCCGCCGGACTTCTCAGCGCCCGGTGCAGCGATCGACTCCACAGCGACCTGCACTCGGCTGTCGGGTTCTTAGGCCACACCGCGGCTTTCATGGCGTTCGATGCCTACGCCCACGACGACGCTCGCCGGATGTTCGAGTTCGCTCTTGGCTGTGCCGAGGAGGCCAACGATTGGCATCTTCGCGCGAAGGTGTTGTCCAGTATGGCCAGGCAAGAAATTTGGTGTGGGAATCCCGATGCCGGGTTGACGCTGGTCGAGCTGGCAATGGTTCGCGCCGACAGGCTCACGGCGTCCGAACGAGCCATGCTGCTGACCGCGCGCGCTCGAGCACTCGCCAAGCTTCACCGGGTCTCTGAAGCTGCATCCACGGTGGGCCTCGCAGATGAGCAGTTCGCCAATGCCGAGCCCGACAACGACCCCGTCTGGATGCGGTACTACGACGAAGCCCAGCATGCCGGCGACACCGGCCACGCTCTTTTCGATCTCGCTGTCGACGGGCGTTTCGTCGGCGAAGCACGCGATCGCCTCGCACTCGCCGTCGCCGGCCATTCTCAACCGTACGCGCGGTCGCGCGCCATCTCCGGTATCAAGCTGGCCTCGCTGACGATGCGCGCGGGCGATCCGGTCGAAGCAGCCCAGATCGGGACGCGGGCCTTGCGGGAGGCGGGCACGATCACTTCGAGGCGAGCCGCCGACGACCTGCGGGAGCTGCGCACATTCGCACACGAACACCATCGAGTGGCCGAAGTGGCTGAGCTGCAAAGTGGAATCGGTGATCGGCTCGGGGTCGCGTGACCGGGCTGACTGACGAACAGGACGCCCTGAATCTACTGACACGCGCGTGCGCGATCGCGGGACTCGATACGTCGAACGCTTCGGTCATCCGCCTTGGCGAGAACGCGATCATCAGCGTGGCGCACGGCCTGGTCGCCCGAATCGCCCGTACCGGCCAGGTCGCCTCAGCTCGCAAGGAGGTCGAGGTCGCTCGATGGCTGAATGAGGCGCGCATCCCAGCTGTCGAGCTCGCAGGCCCTCCAGGCCAGCCTGTGATCGTGGATGGCCACGCGGTGACGTTCTGGCGAGAACTGCCGCCGCATAAACATGGGACGCCCGTAGAAGTCGCCAAGGCGCTCCGGCGGCTCCATGATGCCGACCCACCCCGAACCTTCGAACTCTCAGAGATTCAGCCCTTTGTGAGGCTCGCCGAGCGGATCGATCTGGCAACGACGCTCAACTCGTCGGACCGGGACTGGATGCGGGACTTGCTCGGAGATCTCAAAGACCGTTGGGTCCGTCGTCCAGACGGCTTGCCATGGTGTGTCGTACACGGCGACGCCTGGGTAGGCAACGTCGTGTCGACCGCTGATGATCGCGTCGTCTTCCTCGATCTCGAGCGGGCCGCGATGGGCCCGCCTGAATGGGACCTCGTGCACACGGCGATCAAGTACCGATCCTTCGCTTGGATAAGCCGGGAAGAATACGACGGCTTCTGCGCCACCTACGGACACGACGTGAGTCAGTGGGACGGCTTCGATCTGTTCAGAGACATCCGTGAGTTCCGGATGACGTGCATGGCGGTGCAAGTCGCAGCGCGAAACCGCGCGGCACAGGAGCAGGCGGTATGGCGTCTCGAATGTCTTCAGGGCAAGCACGGAGAGCGCCCCTGGCACGGCTGGCGTGCTCTGCCGTAAGCCTCACGTCTGTGCCCGCGCCGAGTACTGATTTCGCTTCAACTGCGCGGTGTTCACAGCTGGTGATCGCCTTATTACCTTCGATGGAGTCGAGCTTTTCCGAGCCCATTGGAGGTCCTGCTGTGTCTGTACCCCTTGTTACCCAGTCGGAGGCGGTCGCCGCGTCAGACGAGCGGCTTGAAGTGACCGAGCTGGCGGCCCTGGTCGCCGAGACGATTCCCGTCCGGAACGGACTGGATCGGATGACGCCGTCGCGCCTCGAGGAGTTCATGACGCCGGTCGCACTGACCGCGCACCTGTAGGGCGATGGGACCGCGAGCTGGAAGGACGTTCTTTTGATGACTAGTGATCGGCAACGTGTCAGCTTGGAGTTCACTGCCGGCCCGCGGTCCCTCAAGCCACCTGAGGCGTGGTCGCTGGCGGACATGCTGTTGGCGAACCAGTTGCCGCCTTCGTTGTTTCAAGCCTATGTCGTCGACGATCAAGAGGGATTGCGGCCGACGCCGATGACGACGGTGCTGAACGAGGTGCCGGCGGCTCACCGGGTAGTGCTGCGGTGCATCCGGAACACCGACATCACCACACTTCGAGCCCCTCAGGTTGACCTCGTCGCCCACGACGAGAATCCGGTTGTGGCACTGCCGGATCTCGACGTGGGCAGCCACCAGCCGATGGCACGGGCACATCTCGTAAACGAGACCATGTTGCGGGAGATGGTGGCGAGCAGGATCGGTCACTTCCTTGCCCAGTACGAAGTCACCGGACCGATCATGGCCGGGATCTCCGGCGGCGGGGACAGCAATACCTTGGTCAACGGACTCAAGCAGTTCGTTTCCGCGACCGGGCAGCCGGCCGGCAACGTCGTCTGCTTCACGCTGGCGATGGAGCCCTTGTGGCCGGAGTCCGCGGTCGATCGTGCTCGAGAGCTGTGCGAGAGCGCGGGGTTCGAGCACGTGGTCCTGTACGCGCAGGACATGGCGGATCTACTCGGCATGACGAAGTCCCCGGCGGAGTTGTGGGAGTCGTTCAGGAGGGATTTCGGCCCGGACACCGTGCACTTCTTCGGGACGTTTTTCGTGAACCTGGTCGGGCGGCGCCTGTGCACGGATCGGGGAGCTCGCTCGCTGGCGGTCGGCTACAACCGGGAGGACCTGGCGGCCGAGCTGCTGTTCTGTCTGTTCAACGGCCGTAAGCCTCTTCCTTATCCGGTCCGGCGGATGGGCACGGTGGACTGCTTGTTCCCGCTGTGGGAGATCCCGAAGTACCTGCTGGACGCCTGCTATCCGCGCTACAGCGCGAGCAACTACCGAGAGCGGGTGGACTCCACGACGCCGCAGCGGTCGGCGATCTACGTCCTGGCGCACGCCCTCGACGCGCTCAACCCGCAACTGTCGTTGTCCCTGCTCAAAGGTGTCTCGAAGCTCATGAACGACGTCGGCGGCTGGGAGCCGCTGAACCCGATCGAGGGCACGCCACTGATGCGGACCGGGCTCAGCGACGAGGGCAGCGAGCGGCAGGTGCTCAGCCTGCTGCGGGAGTTCTTCGGGGACTGGCACGAAGCATCCTGACTGGGGCCGGTCCCGTCACCAGGTCGGGTGTTCGGCCAGAATGACCATTCAATCCACTACGTGTGAAGGGCTGGTTCATGGCGAAGGTCGAGCCACCATCAGGTACCCGCGACTTCGTAGGCGACGAGGTTCGTCGCCGGAAGCTCGCGTTCGACCGGGTGAGCACGATCTTCGAGCATCATGGTTTCCAGCCCTTGACCACACCGGTGTTCGAGCGGCTCGAGGTCTTCGCCGGGAAACTCGGGGAGGAGGCGAGCAGCCTCATCTTCAAGATCCTCAAGCGCGGTGTCCACGAGGCGACCGGAGAAGCCGACCTGGCTTTGCGCTACGACCACACCGTCCCGGCCGTCCGCGCGGTGGTCACTCATGGGAGCCGGTTGTCGCTGCCGTTCAAGCGGTACGTCATCGACAACGTGTGGAGGGCGGATCGCGCCGCCCGCGGGCGATTCCGCGAGTTCGTCCAATGCGACATCGACATCTTCGGCTCGGCGTCTCCGTTGGCCGACGCCGAGATCGTGTGGGCGATCAACAGCGGACTCGAGGCACTCGGCGTCAAGGAGTTCGTCTTCCAGCTCAACTCCCGGCTGGCACTGGCCGGTCTGCTGGAGGCCTACGGCATCCCGGACGAGCTGGGCACGCGCGTGCTCGGATCACTGGACAAGCTGGACAAGGCCGCCCCGGAGGCTGTGATCGCCGAGCTGGTCGAGCGCGGTCTGACCACGACCGTCGCTGAGAGTTTGGTCGCTGACGTGATCGCTCCGGACAGCGAGCGGGTGCGCGAGCAGCTTGGCACCACCGAGCGCGGCCGCGCCGGTCTGGCCGAGGTCGACCGCTTGCTCGCCTTGACCGAGGACCTTCCGGCGGGCCGTGTCCGGTTCACGCCGCGCATGGTGCGCGGCTTGGACTACTACACCGGTCCCATCTGGGAAGTCTCCGCAGTGGGGTACCCCGGCTCGATCGCGTCAGGAGGTCGCTACGACCAGCTGGTCGCCAAGCTCGGCGGGCCGGACATGCCGGCCTGCGGCGGTTCGATCGGCCTGGAACGCATCCTCGCGATCCAGGAGGCCGAAGCGCCGACGGAACAGGGCCTCGACGTCGCCCTGACCGTCCTTGGCGCTGAACGCGAGATCGTGAGCTTGGCCGGCCAGCTCCGCGGCCGCGGCCTGCGCACGGCTGTCTACCTCGGCTCCTCCGGCAAGCTGGCGAAGCAGATGAAGTGGGCCAACGAGCAGCGTTCCCGCTGGGTCCTGCTCTACGGCCCGGACGAGCAGGAACGTGGGACGGTGACCGTGCGGGACATGGAGTCCGGCGAACAGAGCCAGGTTGCGTTCGCCGACGTCGCCGCAAACCTCGCGGGACGGATGGCGTCGAACCCGTAGGCGCCTCTCCGCAGTCGACGAGGTCTTCGGAGAACGGGCCGAACGAGGCCCGTTCTCCGCGGATCAGCGGCCGGCTGTCAGCTCGACCTCGGCAAGCGGAAGCTTCCGTTGGCCACGCCGCCGACGAACGCCTCCCATTCGCCGTGATCGAAGACCAGCACGAAGCCGTCCGGGTTCCGACTGTCCCTGAGGCCAACGGCGTCCTTGGTGATCGAGACCTCGACGCACTGGTTGTCCGGCGGATTGCTCAGAGGGGACTTCTCCCACTCCTTGAAATCGGTATCGAGGTGGTCTTTATGGGCGTCCTGGATGTTCATCTACCTGCTCGTCCCCTTCTGATCTCGACGAAGCCGCAACCGGCTACAACGACGAGGCGATGTCGAGCAAGGTGCGGCGCGTCTGCTCTGGCCCGCTGGCAGCTGCCTTCTGGTGGTCCCAGAGCGTCAGGTACCGCGCCGTCCGCTTGCTGTTGTCGACGTACTCGCCGCCGTCATGTTGCTCGAGATAGATGATGTCAACCGCGGGGTTCGTGTCGTAACCGAAGATGGTGTAGTCGTGCCCTTGGCCCATGTAGTAGCCGGTGGCGAACGGCACGATCTGCAGTTCGATGTTCGGGCGATCGATGGTCTCTATGAGCTTCTTGATTTGGGCCTTCATGACTGGACCGCCTTCGGTCCGATGGAGCGCAGCCTCGTCGAGGATGAACCAGAACTGCTGGTCGGTGTTGTCCAGCACTCGTTGCCGCGCCAGACGATCGGCGGCGTACTTGTCGATCTCCTCGGGAGTCAGCGAAGGCCGCCAGGCACGCGCGTTCGTGCGCATGTAGTCCTCCGTCTGGAGAAGTCCGTGGACGACGAGTGCTTGGTATGAGGAGTACCTGAGGCAGCTCGGTTCCATGTCGACCAGCAGTCGCAGGTACTGGCGGAACCGGGTGCTGAAGGCGCCGCGCTTGGTTCGGCGGTTGCTCTCGGCTTGAAGGTCCCGCGCGTAGGCCCGGTCGGACTCGTTCGCGTCATAGCGGTCGAGCAGCGCGTTGAGCTCGATCAGCTTGATCCCGCTGCCGCTCTCGATATGAGCGATCTTCTGCTGAGTGCATCCCAGAACCGTCGCCGCGTCGTCTTGCGTAGCCTGAGCGGCTTCCCGCAGCCTGGCCAGCTGGTTGCCGAGAACGACCTTCATGACGGGCGGCGGCAACTGCAGGTGTTGCGTCACGGAGTCCTTCACCTCCACAGGGTGTCCTGTCGCGGAGCGTATCCGCAATTCACTCATTCGGTGGCCTAGTTAATTTGAGTACACAAGTTACAGTCGAGGTGGAGCGGATAACACCAGGTCCCGAAGGAGCGTGAAGCGATGTGTACACAAGTTAGCATCGCCGCTGCGAAGGCCGTGGTCGTCCCCAGTGCCTTCGAAGCCCCCACTGAAATGTCCAGGGGGTCTGGGGTGGCGATCGCAGTGGCGCTCCTTCTTCTGGTGGGCTGCGTGGTCGGAGTCGGTGTCGGCTGGTGGTACGTGGCTGAGCAGCGCCGGATTCAGCGCTGTCGTCATTTGCCATCGCGTCCAGCCCCCGAGGCGCCGCTGACGACGTCGGACTCGACCCTCGCCTCCCGGGGTCTCGAGCACCTCGTCGCCCGGCCGCGCAGCCCACGGCAATCCGTCAGCAACGAGCGATTCGCGACTCACGGATTCGAACCCAAAGCGCGCCCCGCGCTCTCTGACCGCCCCTGTGCAGAAGGAGGTGGCTTGCGGTGACAACTTCGACGCCTGGCGGCCCAGCTACATGTTCGGGCTCAACTCCGGAAGAGCGGTGCGCCTTCTACCGCAACGAATATTGCCTGCCTGCTGCCGTTGATCCCTTCGCGCAGCGGATCCTCCTTCCCGTGGGAGGCTTGTTCGGCGCGGTCAGCATGCCCCGCGACCTTGGTCGTCGAGTGCTCGCAGGCCTGCGCGTTCGAATTCTCGCGGGTCCTGTGATCGAGCGGCCCCATACCGAGCGGTGGACGTTCATCACCGGGCCCGGCCATAAACCGAACGAGGCCGTCTTCGCCGATTTGCTCCGGTTCGGTGCGTCCGTCGCTCCCTCGGGAGACCACGTCGTCCTGCCGTCTCCGGACGACGAACGGCTCGATCTCTGGCGCTGGGAGTGCAAGCCGACGGCGCGAGGTGACTTCCCGCCACAGTCCGCGGTAGTCGCCACCACAAGAGCGATGGCGACGTCCGTCGCTCGGTGACAGACCTGCTCCCGCGGCACTGCGGGCGCTTTACAACTCCGGTGGCCCGATGTGGCCCCCGATCCGGATCGGGCCACCGGTTCCACTTCTGCCGCTCTTCCGCTCACGAAAACGGCGCCATGGAAGGAAAGATCAACGGTGATGCCTTCGCTGATTTCGTGGGCTCAGGCGGCTGGGCGTCACCAACATGTCCGTCGAACCGCGTGGGTTCGGTGAACCATGCGGCAGACGCAGGTGCAGCCATTGCTTTTCTGGGGTACCAACCAGCAGGGCGGGACTGCGGACCGTTACGCCGGTCGTGTCCACGTCGTCTGGCCGAACGACGAGTGCTTCGGTCTATGCGGGCTTCCGATCGAAGAGATCTGGGAGCAGCGACCACCGGTCCCGGACACCTTGTGCCCGCTGTGCTGCGTGCGCGCTATGGCTGCTCTCTTCCCGGCCTTCGCTGTTTCCTTGCTCGGCTCAACTGGGCCGGGGCGACACGAGCTCGCTGAACCTGGCGATTCGCCTCCCTGACAGCAGTCAGGCAGGAATGCGCTTTTGTTGACTCAGAACGGAATTGGGGTACGCAAACGGTGGTTCAACTTATTGATCGTTCTGGCGAGAAGGGCGGCTGGCGTAGGCGTGTTCGCTGTACGCGTCGGAGTGCCTCGGGAGCCCAAGCATCCATTAGCGAAGTTCCGGGGAGAAGCGACTCCCGGCTGATCATCGCCGTCCGGAACGGAGACATTACGGCGTATGGAGAGCTCTACGAGCGGCACGTCGCGTCGGCTCGGAACCTGGCCCGTCAGCTTGCTCGTTCGAGCTTCGAGGCTGATGATTTGGTGGCCGAGGCGTTCAGCAAGGTTCTCAAGATAATTCGTTCTGGCCGAGGCCCTAGTGCCGCTTTTCGTCCGTACCTGCTCACGGCACTGCGTTACACCGCCTATACGAAGACGCGCAGAGATCGGAAAGTCGAGCTGTCGGAGGACATCACGGCGACTGTCGATCCTGTGCTGGTTAGCGTGCCCTTCAACGACACGGCGATAGCCGGCCTGGAGCGGGGTTTTGCGGCCAGGGCGTTCGCGCGGTTGCCTGAGCGGTGGCAGGACGTACTCAGGCGCATCGAAATCGAGGGTAGGACACCTGCGGATATCGCGCCCGAACTGGGGCTCACGGCCAATGGCGTGTCGGCTTTGGCTTACCGAGCACGAGAAGGCCTTCGTCAAGGTTATCTTCAGGCTCATTTGACTGTCGACAACGCGAAACGATGCGCTCCCACAATCAAACGCCTCGGGGCATGGACCCGGGACGGCTTGCTGAAGCGCGAGGCCGGCCAGGTTGAGGAGCACCTCAGTGCTTGCGAATCGTGCCGTTTGCTATCGGTGGAACTGGCCGAAATCAATCGTGCCTTCCGCATCGGCAGACGAACTGGCGCCGGTCCTTTGTGGCCGGTCAAACCTCGTGTTCACGATGAGTGACAGGGTGCCTGCGATCGGGTGAAAGTTCGCTGATGGTATCCAGATGGCGACTCTCCGGGCATACCGTGGCTGGTCCAGACGTGTGACGCCTTCACGGCGGACTGGAGCACAAACCGCGCGTGGTGGGGAGGCCAAATGCGGCGTGTGAGAGGGGCCGGACTGATCGACTCGTTGAGAGTCGGCGAGTTTCGTGCGCTCTGGTCGGCCGAAGCCGTGTCGATCCTCGGTGATCAACTTGCGAGGGTCGCTCTCGCGGTTCTCGTCTTCGACCGGACCTCCTCGGCCGTACTCACCGCGCTGACCTACGCTCTGACGTTCGTTCCTGCCGTGCTCGGCGGTTTTCTGTTGTCCGGCCTGGCCGACAGATTTCCGCGCAAGCGCGTCCTCGTACTGACCGATCTACTGCGTGGCGCATTGGCGGCGTCAATGGCCATTCCCGGCATGCCGCTATGGGTACTGTGGGCCTTGATCGGCTTGCTGACCATGGCGGCGGCCCCATTTAAAGCGGCGCAACTAGCTCTGCTGCCGGACGTGCTGGGCGATGACCGATACCAGCCTGGACTAGCGCTTCGTCAGATGACGGTCCAGATCGCCCAGGTGGCAGGGTTCGGGTTCGGCGGCATTCTCGTCGGCGTGATCAGCCCGTCAGGTGCGCTGATCGTCGACGCCGCTACCTTCGGGCTGAGCGCGTTGATCATCTCGACGGGCGTCCGATCGGGCGAGGCGACGAAGAGGGCCGCGGTCGGCGAGGTCGGCGCCGATGCTTACCAGCGCGGCATCGACTTCAGGCTGGCGGTGCCGTTCGTCCTGGGGGCCTTGATCGGGCTCTTCGTAGTGCCCGAAGGTCTCGCCGCTCCGTACGCGGGAGCTCTCGGAGCGGGAGCGGTCGCGATCGGCCTGCTGATGGCAGCCGATCCCGTGGGCAGCGTCATCGGCGCATGGTGGGCGGCTAAGACCGGCTCGTCGACAACGCCGACTCAGCGTTCTGTCGTGGTCCCGGCGGCGCTGGCGGGTGTGCCGCTTATCGCCTGCGCGTTCTTGCCGGGAATCGCCTGGGCGATCGCGTTGTGGGCGCTGTCTGGCGTCTTCTCGACGATCTACTTGATCCGTTTGCAGCCCATGATCGTGGCTCTTGTCCCGGATTCCCGCCGCGGGGCCGTGATGGGGAAATTCAGCACGACCGTCTACGCAGGTCAGGGCGTTGCGATCCTGGGCGGCGGAGTCGTCGCGGAACTGATCGGGCCCAGGTACACCGTCGCGGTCGCGGGCGTGTTGGCCACGGTCCTGGTTGTGGCCGTCGGCGCGGCCTGGAAGATGGCTCGTCCTCGACGCGTCAGGATTACCGAGGACGAGCCTGCACAAGCTGATCAGGCGGCGCGAAGATCATCAGACTTCCTTGTTACGCATCGCGGCCTCCTCCCGGGACGTCCGGCTGAAGGAGGAGGTCCCGCCGACCAGGAAGCGGCGACTTCGGAGACCGGCCCCTCCTCCGAAGGGAACGGAAGTGCGGTCAGTATGCAGGGGAAGTCACAGAGCGCGCATGGGGGTAGCCCAATTGGACGCGTAGGTTGGTCTGTCTGGTCTCACTCTGTGTATGCGCGTGCGTTCGTCGTGTTCATCGAAATGGCCGCAATTGCGGCGGTCGGCGTCAGCGCAGCGCTTGATCCGCCCTCGTGGGCAGACGTTCGCGTCTGTCTGTTCGTCATGGTCTTCGGGGTGATCGCGGCCGAGTTGGCGCGCAGCGTTGAACGGCGTCGGAGGCGCTTCGCGGACACGCCACACGTCAATTTCTCGTCAGTGTGGACGCTTGCAGGCGCTCTCATCCTGTCCCCGTCTCTCGCCGCCGGTCTCGCTGTCGTTCTTTATGTCCATCTGTGGCTGCGTTGCTCGCGTGGCGTGGCCGGGACCTTCGCGTCACGGTTCGCGTTCAATGCGGCCAACGTGATCCTGTCCTGCCAAGTCGCGGGGTGGCTTGCCAAACAGATGCACCTCGTGCCGATGACGCACGAGTTCGACGGTTCGGATGCGCTGGCGTGCGCGGCGGTCGTCGTTGTGTACTTCACAGTCAACTCGCTGATCGCCGCGATCACGATCGGGATCGTGCGTCCCGACAGGACCGCGAGGAGGCTCCTCGGTCCGTTCAGCGAGAACGCGCTCGAACTCGCGACGTTGTGCATGGGTGTCGTGACCGCTCTCTTGCTCAGCATGCACCCCACGCTCGTCGTGCTGATCTTCGTGCCGCTGTATGCGCTGCACAGGTCGGTGCTGATCCGGCAGTTCGAACACGCGGCCACCATCGACTCCAAGACCGGCTTGCTGAACTCGACCGCATGGCACGCCCTCGCTGAAGCTGAGTTCACGCGAGCTGAACGCACCGGTACGAGGGTCGGTGTGCTGATGATCGACCTTGATCACTTCCGCCGGATCAACAATGCCTTCGGCCACCAAGCCGGAGATCGAGCACTTCGCGCCGTTGGTCAGGTTCTCCAGAGCGTCGGCGGGGAGGACTGCAGCGGCCGCTTCGGCGGCGAAGAGTTCGTTGTGATTCTTCCCGACGTAACTCAGGACGAGCTCAGAACCGTTGCCGACCGGACGTGCGAGACCATCTTCGGCCTGCGCGTCGACGGGATCCACGATCACGCCGCGGGCGACCAGCACCCACTCAGTGCATCCATTGGAGCCGCCCTGTACCCGGATGCCGGGAAGAGTCTCGAGGATGTGCTCCTGGCTGCCGATCTGGCCTTGTTCGCCGCGAAGGACGGTGGGCGAAACCAGGTTCGCCTGATGACTACGTGATCAAGTCTCGTCGGCCTTGCGGGCGGCTTCTTTCGCCAGGCTGTCGCGGTTCTGCTGCGCCCATGTCGCCAACGGCCGCAGGGCGCGCAGAAGCTCCTTGCCGCTGGGAGTGAGCCGGTACCAGACGCTGCCGCCGATCTGGCTTCCCTCTGCACGGCGCACGACAAGCCCGTTGTCCCGAGCCCGTTGCAGGGTGTCGGTCAGCACTTTGTCCGTGACCGGCTTCGGGTGCGAGACCCATCCGACGCGCTCCTCGACGCCGTTCACCTCGGCCATCAGATCCTTGTAACGCCGCTCGCCGAGCGCGAGCGTGGCCAATACCGCCACCGTCCATTGACCGGAGAGCACGGCCAGTGCCTCGTGCAGGCTTTGGCGGTACGGGACGTCCCAGTCATTGGCCACGGCCACTACCTACCACGAGAGGACTTGCGCCGGGGCAAATATGCGGTCTGGTGTCCACTGTTCGAGTGAAGATCAACGTACTGAGCCAAGGCTCAGTACGTACTTACCTTGCAGATAGTCGGGGCTGACCAGCTAGAACGGACTGGCCCGGACGTTTCAGCTCCGGGGACGGAAGTAGGTGACCGGCTCGGTTCGGAGCCGGCGATTGCTCCGGACCAAGCCGGTCACCATCACCGACAAGGAGGGCGAGGCCATGATTCGCTCGTGCTTGCGCGCTTCGCTGGGGAGTGCCAACAGTGCCGACCTTGGAATCTGTAGTCGGAGTCGGGAGCTTCGCAGCAGGGCCGGCGTTGCTCGCCGCTGCGGAGCGCTCGACGAGCACGGTCCTGGTGACCAGGCCCCGTGCACGGTTCGCGGTCGCGGCCACGATGTCGACGGCGACGGCGGCGGCCAGCTGGATCGGCTGGCTTCGGATGGGCACGACGCCGAGCTGGCTGGTCTGGTGCTGGGTCTGCGCGCTGGGATGCGGCCTCGCCCTCACGGATCTCCGGTGCCGACGACTCCCGTTCCCGATGGTGACGGCGCTGGCAGGCGGTTGTGCCGTGGCGTTCTTCGGCATCACGCTCATGGACGAAACTTGGTCGAGGTTCGGTTTCGCCTGCGCGGCTGCCGTGGTCGCGTTCGGTCTCGCGTCTCTGGTTCAGGTCTTCGCGCCGGACCACACCGGCGGAGGCGATACGGCGCTGTACGGCGCGCTCGCGTTGTTCCTCGGTTGGTTCGGATGGGACGGTCTGCTGCGAGGTCTGCTGATCGCCACCGGACTGACCGCAGTGGTCGCCCTCGTGGTCGCGGTGTCGTCCAAGAGCGTGAATTCCACGTTCGCCGCCGGGCCGTCGCTGCTCGGCGGAGCGCTGGTGAGCGTCCTCATGGCATAGACATTCTTGTGACCGTGCTGGCGAGGTCTGGCTCGGCATCGGAAGCACTAGGGGGAGGAATCTGTGAGCAACCCTGGCCCGCGTTGGTGGCTGCTAACCCTCATCTCGAGCGGCGTGGTCATCCTGCTCTCCGCAGGGTGCGGAGGCGACGGCGCGCCGACATCGTCGACCGCGCCCACGTTGTCGGCTCCAACACAGGCACCATCGACGCTGATGTCATCCGGTCAGGATCAGCGGCAGGCTGTCGAAGCGGCTTATACCCAATTTTGGCCGCGGTCGCTGGCCGTGCCGAATTCTCCGGAGGACACGTGGCGGGATGCAATGGCTGCGCTCGCGGTAGACCCGCAACTGTCTACGACCCTAGAAGCCATGCGCCGAAACAAGCTGGTTGGGGTTAAGCCGTATGGGGATGTCACCACGCGAATCAACAGCGTTGATGTTCGCGGCGATCAGGCTACGGTGCAGGACTGCCAGGACGGATCTCGCTCGGGGCAAGCCGACGCGACTACCGGTGACCGCAAGACCGTCGGTTCTCCTCGTATCCCCATTCACGCCCAGATGGTTCGCGATATGGCGGACGGGCGTTGGAAAGTGTCACAGCTTGACTACCCAGGCGGGCCGTGCTGATGAGGATTCGGAACGCAGTTGCCTATGCGGCAGGGGTTGTCGCTGTTGTCGGTGGCACGGTTGGACATGCGGCAGCGTCGGCAGAGGCTGCCCTTAGCCAGCCCAGTCCGCAGGACGACGGCCAAGTCATTGTCGTCCCTAACAACACGGATCAGTTCGGTCAGTACGCTCCGCCACGCGTTGACATGCGGGCGTTAGACCTAGGAGGTCAGGCACCTGTGCGGCCAGGCGGACCGGGGCGGAAGCCGAGCAGTCAGGATCGGCAGGCGGCTGGTTTGAGCGGATCACCGGAGTCGTCGGACGGGCTTCCTGCGGGCTGTTCGCTCGGTGGTTTCGGTGTGGGTGGTTCACCTGGCGTTGGTCGGCCGGGTGGCAGTGCGTTCGGCATCCGCTGCGTCCCCTCGCTGCCTGTCGACGAACTCGCGGCTTCAGGTGGACCGGCGGCTCCGCCCTTGCCGACTCCGGCGGAGCTTGCTGCGCGCGCATTCGAGCAGCTGCAGTTACCGTTGCCGGTTCCTCGGCATTCGCCGGATGTGCGGTTGCCCGATGGCAGGACCGCCACGATCGTGGGGGAGAACACCTGGATCTGGACCGATCGCAGCGTATGGAAACCGGCAGTTGAACGGGTGCAGGTCGGCCCGGTGTGGGCCGAGGTGACCGCGACACCGACGGGCATGACGTTCAACTCGGGTTCCAGCGGGTCCATGAGCTGTTCGGGGCCGGGAACACCGTATGACCGTTCTCATGGACTGCACGCCGCCAGCCCTGATTGCGGCTTCGTGTACACCCGCAGTTCGGTCGGACAGCCCAACGACCAGACCACTGCGGAGTGGGCGATCCAGTGGTCGGTGAGCTGGATCGGCTCGGATGGTTCCGGTCCCGTGGGCGGTGACTTCCCGCTGATGCAGTCCCGGGCGAGGGCGGCCTTCGCCGTCGCCGAGGTTCAGGCCCTGCGCACGAAGTAGACCCCTGCGAAAACGCAATTAACTGCGTTCTAGCCGCAATTCTGAATTGTGGAGGAATACCACTATGGGTACCGCTTTGTCTTTTTCCCGACCATCGAAACCGCACGGCGGCGAGTCGGGCTTCGTCGACCAGCTCGAGGACGACGAGGTACCGCGGGTGCCACGACGACGGCGCTGGTGGTTGTTGGGCGTTGCGGTGGTGCTGGCGGCGGTCGTCGCGTTCGGCAACTACGCCCTGATCACGGGGCAGGACGAGCGCGTCGATGTTCTCGCACTCACCCGCGAGGTGAGCTGGGGGCAGACGATCGAGGAGAGCGATCTCGGTGTCGTCAAGGCCGTCCCGGACCAGCCGCAGGCCTTCATCCCGGTCAGCGACAGGGACATGGTCGTGGGCCAGGTCGCGCGATCGATCTTGCCCGCGGGGACGGTTTTGATGCCTGCTCAGCTCTCCGCACAGCCGATTCCAGGGCCAGGGGAGCGGCTGGTGGGGTTGCCAGTGCGGCAGGGCCACCTGCCTGCCCGTGGCTTCTCTGCCGGGGACCTGGTGCAGGTCAACCCCGTCTCGAGCGGCGCTGGACCCGACGTCGGGCAGGCCCCGGCGAGCACGTCCGGTCCGTTTCGTGCGCGGGTGCTCGGCGTCGGCCCGCCGGATTCCGCCGGGGCGGTGACGGTCGATGTCGTCGTCGGCGATGACGCCGCGCAAGCCGCGACGAGCGCCTCCGCTGGGCAAGTCGTCATGGTTCAGCTCGGGCCGGGCGCGTGAGAACACCAACTGCCGAAGGAGTGGTGAGGGAGATGGCGATGATCACGATCGTGTCGGGCAAGGGGTCGCCCGGCGGGACTGCGACGCTGGCCGCGTTGGCGGTGTCCTGGCCCGCACCGGTGCTGTTGGCCGACTGCGACCCCGCCGGGGGCGACCTGGCGCCGGGCTGGCTGGGACATTGGGTCGTGAACGGGTTTCTCCGTACCGACGTCGGTGTGTTGTCGCATTTCATCGCGACCCGGCACGCGACGTCCGGGGACCCGACGTCGCTGATCGAGCACGTGCAGGCGGTGCCGCCGGCGCGGCATGTCGGTCTCCTGTCCGGGCTGGGCACGCCGAGCCAGCACACCGCGATCGGCACGGCCGGATGGACCCGCCTGACCGTCGGCTTGGCCGCCTTCAAGACCGCGGCCGGGCATCCGGCTGACGCGCTGGTCGACCTTGGTCGCTTCAGCTCGGCGACGCCGTGGCCGGTGCTGCTCGCGGCGGATCTCGTGCTGGTGGCGGTGCGCCCGACGCAGCGGCACGTGCTGGCCGCGCGCCCTGTACTGGCCGAGCTCGCCGAGCGGATTCTGCCGCAACGGCTGGGGCTGGCCGTCTGTGCGACAACGCCCGCGGGCACCCGCGAAGTCCGCGTGGCGCTGGGACGGGAGGCCGCGGTGGAAGTCCCGATGGCCGCGCGAACGGCGGCGGTGTTCTCCGACGGCATCGACGGAGGAACACCTCCGCACCGGTCACCGCTGCTGCGCACCGCACGCCGCGTCGCGCGCCGCCTGCACGGCACTTACCACAGCTACGCGCCGAGCGAGCCGCGCATTCCGGCCGCGGCCGCACCGTCCCGCCTGCTTTCCGGAGGTACACGATGACGTTGCCACGCAACGGGTTCCGCTTACCACATGATCCGGTGATGCCGCCGTATCCAGTGACGTTGCCGCCTCCGCGCAGCGACTCGGCGGGACCCGCAACAGCGATACCGCGTACACCGCCGCGGGACAGTGTGCAGACAGGGCGGCTCGACCCCGAGGTTGTCCGGGAGATCCGGGAAGCGGTCGCTGCCCGGCTGGAGCGCGTCGCTGCGGGCGAGTCCCATGTGGACACACCACTGACGGGCGAGGAACAGCAGGCGCGGATGCGTGCCTACGTGGCCGACGAGGTCTCCGGCTGGGTGCAACGCCGCGCGACCGCCGGACACGCGCCGCTGCCCGTTGCCGAAGAACGCCGACTGACCCGGGCGGTCATCGCGGCGTTGAGCGGGCTGGGTGCCTTGGAGGAGCTGTTGGAACGCGACGATGTCGAGAACATTCACGTGCACGGCTGTGACCGGATCCTGCTGGAGCTGGCGGACGGCACGGTCGAGCAGTGGCCGCACCCGGTTGCCGACACCGACGCCGACCTGGTGGAGATGCTTGCGGCGATGTTCGCCCGCCAAGGCCAGACCTCCCGGGAGTTCAACGCAGGCCGCCCGCTGGGAAACCTTCGGATCGGCGCTGGTGGCCCATTGGGGGCGCGGGTGGCCGCGGTGATGGAGGTCTCCGACCGGCCGCGAGTGGCGATCCGCCGCCACCGCCTGGTCGACGTCGGCCTGAACGATCTCGTGGCCAACGGCACGCTCGACCCGCTGCTCGCGGCCTTCCTGCGCTCGGTGGTACGGGCGGGCTGCAACGCGATCGTGTCCGGCGGCCCGGCCGCGGGCAAGACGACATTGCTGCGCGCGCTGTGCACGGAAATCCCGGACTACGAGCACGTTGTCACGGTGGAGGAGGAGTACGAGCTGGGGTTGCACATCGGTGCCCGGCCCTTGGTCACCCCCTTGGAGGCGCGTCCGGCGAACTCGGAGGGGATCGGGGAGATCTCCTTGGACGACCTGCTGAAGCAGACGCTGCGACACTCGCCGAGCCGGGTGATCGTCGGGGAAGTCCGGGCCGGGGAAGTCACCGCGATGCTGCGCGCGCTCGGGAACGGCGCCACGGGCGGCATGTGCACCCTGCACGCCACGAGCGCTACGGCGGTGTTCGACCGGATCGGCGCGCTCGGGCAACTCGCTCATCCACCGCTGGCGATCGACGCCGCTCACCAGTGGACTGCCTCGGCGATCGACCTCGTCGTGCACGTCGCCCGCGCCGACCACGCCACGGCTGGCGGGCGGCGCAGGCAGCGGTTCGTCACCGAGATCATCGAGGTCGGCCCAGTCGGGGATTCCGGCCGACCGGACACCACCAGGATCTTCGCCCCACGCCCGGCCGACGGCCGCGCCGTCCCGGCCTACCCACCGACCCGTGACCTGCTGGAGCGCTTGACGAGGCACGGGTTCGACCGCCACATGTTCGACACCGCCGGAGCCGACACCTGGCAGACCACCGAGCTGCCGGGCGGAGGCAGGCGATGACGGGCGTCTGGGCCGGCGTGCTGGGTGTCGCCGCGGTAGCGGCGATCGCCTGCGCCGTCGTCGCCTTCCGCCCACCCGCCGCGCGGTCGACCACACCGGCCACAGCACGCAGCACGCGCTGGAGGACGTTCGCGGCGAGGATACCGAGGCGGCGGGTCGTCGTCGCGGTGGCCGCGGGCGGTGTCGTGTGGTGGAGCACCGGCTGGCCGGTCGCCATCGTCCTGACCGTCGCCGCGGTACTGACGGTCCCGATCCTGGTCCGCGGGCACGACGCCCGCCGCGTGATCGCGAGGCTGGACGCCCTCGCGAGCTGGGTCCGGCGTCTCGCCGATGTGCTTGCCTCCGGCGCCGGCGGACTGGAGCAAGCGATCGCCACCTCCGCCCGCACCGCCCCCGAAGCACTAAACAGCGAGATCG
Organism: Amycolatopsis sp. NPDC057786; assembly: GCF_042797905.1. NCBI lineage: Bacteria > Bacillati > Actinomycetota > Actinomycetes > Pseudonocardiales > Pseudonocardiaceae > Amycolatopsis > Amycolatopsis sp. NPDC057786. The sequence continues at coordinate 63,308 of NZ_JBHVKW010000018.1, read as the reverse complement.
AAACCCTCGCGGTACGGCTGCGGACCCGTGGCCTGGAGGCCGCGCTCCGCGCCTTCGCCGAGGAGGTGGGCGACGAAGCCGCCGACGAAGTCGTACTAGCGCTGATCCTGCGTGCCCGCGCGGGCGGACGCGGACTGGTCGACATTCTCGACAGCAAGGCCACCGCCCTGGAACGCGAGGTCGTCGCCCGCCGCGACATTGAAGCCGACCGCGCTAAACCCCGCACCGATGTCCGCGCCATCCTCGGCATCACCGCGCTCCTGCTCACCGGCCTGGTGGTCTTCGCGCACGAGTTCCTCACCCCGTTCAACGACCTGCTCGGCCAGCTCGTGATGGCCGGAATCGGCGGTCTGCTGGGTGCTTCCGGGTGGTGGATGCACCTGCTCACCCGAACCCGCCGCCCCGCCCGCCTGCTCGGCGCCACCTCGAGGATCCCTCCCGGGACACCGAAACCAAGGCGCACCGTGGCGGAGGTGCCACGATGAACCCCGGGATCACCGCAGTCGTGCTCGGTGCGCTGGGCGGGCTGGCTCTGGTCTGCGTGCTGTTGGCGCTGCTGCGCCCGGCACCGGTCAACGTGGCCGCCGCGGTCGCCGAGCTGGACGACCGTGCCGCCCGCCGTGCTGACGGGTCACCGCCACGCAGCCGCTGGTCGACCCGGATCGAACGTCTGGCCGGGGTCTCCGGACGGTCGTCGAACCGCTGGTGGGGCATTCCCGCCGCAGACCTCGACGTCCTCGATCAGAGCGCCGACCGCTACCTGGCACGCCGCCTGACCTGGGCTGCTGCCGCTGCCGGAACCGTGTTCGTGGTGGCCGGGCTTGGTTGGTTCGGCGGCATCGACCTCTCCGCCACGGTGGTGGCGTTGGCCGTGATCGCCGGTGCGGCGGCCGGATCGGTGGTGCCGGTCCTGGCCGTGCAGGAGGATGCCGCCCGGGCGCGGGAGGAATTCCGCCGTGCCACCGCCGCCTATCTCGACCTCGTCGCGCAGGAACGCGCCACCGGCCGAGCCCCCAGCCAGGCCCTGGGGGAGGCCGCCGCAGTCGGGGACTCGTGGGTGTTCGCCCGGATCAGCCGCACCCTCGGCCGCGCGACACGGGCCGGGCATACCCCGTGGGAGGCCCTGTCCCGCCTCGGGAAACGCATGGGAGCCATCGAACTCGCCGACCTGGCCGACATCCTCGCCACCGCGGCCGACGGCGCCGCCATCTACACCACCCTGATCGCCAAATCGAGCTCGCTGCGCGCCGCCGCGCTGGCCACCGACAAAACCGACGCCAACGCCCGATCCCAACGCCTCGCGCTCCCCGTCGCGCTGCTCCTGGTCGCGTTCCTGCTCTTGGTCATGTACCCCGCCATGATCCGGCTGGCCGCAGGCGGTGGCTAGCCGGTACGCCACCGACATCGCGAACTTTCCCGCTCAGGGAACAAAACTGTTTCTTGTTAAGGAGAAACTGATGCGCCACCACGATTCGCCTGCGACGGTGCCGCCGGTGCTCGACTGCGTCCTCCCTGACGGCTACGACACCGTGCTGCTCAATCCTTCGATCACCCTGCGTCAGTGGCGGCGCAGGCAAGCTCTCGGGCTCGTCCGCCTCATGACCATCCTCAAAGGACTCTTCGCCGCTGGTCTGGCCGTGCAGATATCCAGCGCAGGCCACGGATTCGGCGAGAAACTCGGCATCGGCCTGGTGACCTTGATCCTGGTACTGGGTGTATTGCGCGTCCTTAGCCGCCCAGCTGGAGAGAGCCCGTTCGAGCGCGAAGGAGCGCCACGGCCTCGGCTCCGGAAAGGGGAGTTTTTTCAGTGCCACGATTTCGACGACCTGGATACCGGCTCTCGTGAACTGGTAGCAGAATTGCTGACAGGGCTAAAGGAGCTGTACCGCAGCCCGGCACGCGCCTGGCTTGACCCCGCTCTGCCGAGTGAGGTCCACACAGTGGTGTGGCGTGCCTTGTGCTGCCTTGACCGCAGCCGCGAGACCCGTGCTCTTGCTCAGGAAGTCGACTCCGAGTTCGACACGGGCGACGACCTGGTCGCCGCCACGCGACGAGCGGTCGACGACGTCGACGCCGGCCTGCGAGGGGTAGCTCGGCATGTGCGTGGTTGCGTCGTGCTCTGCCGCGCGTGGGAACAGAAAATGCGGCGACACGACCTCGCTGCCCGGGCGGGCCACACGCTGGCCTCTGTTCCGGGACAGGACCACCTCGCCAGGCTATTGCGAGCTTCCGAAGTGTTGCCGCGAAGCGTGTTCGCTCACGTAACCGCAGCACGGGATATCACCCGTGCTGGGTCGTTCCCGTGGGAGCAGCCGCAGTCCCGATGGACCGACCTCGTTCTCTTTCCGTCACACGAATCCTCAACCTCACCGACTGCCAGGAGACGACCATGAGCACCTGCCAGACAGAGAAGCTTTGCAAGACACCCGATTCGTCGGGAGGGAGTTCGATATCTATGCACAACATCGTGAACCGCTATGTGACCACTGTCCGGCGATGCGGCGTCCGGCTCGGACTGATCCTGACCAAGTGGGTGCTCGCTCTCGTGATCGCTACAGAAGAGCAGTGCACGCGAGCCCGCGCGTCGGGAGACCGCGGATCGGAGTCCGTGGAGAAAGCGGTCCTCGTTGCGATTGGCCTTGCTGTGGCGATCGGGCTTGGCTTCGCGATCCGCGCCGCCGTCCAGACCTATCAGGGCCAGATCAAGTGAACCTTCCGCAACCGGAAGCCCTGAAGAACAAAGGAGTCCACCATGCCTACCGCCGAGGAGATCGAACGACGTGTCGAAGCAGCCGACGCTGCCCGGAGCGAGAGGAGGTCTGCCGCGGCGCGACGCGTCGGCGACTTGGCAGAGCGTCACGCCGAGCTCGCCGAGGAACTCGGCGAGCTCGAACGAGAGCTGGGTGAAGTGCTGTCAGAGTCCGGTGACGTCATTGAGATCGAAGAGCTGGCAGTGTTTACCGACATACCCGCCTCCGACCTTGTCCGCTGGCTGGACAACACCAAGCCCAGCCGTACCAAGCGGAAGAAACCCGCCGGAACGAGCCACACGAAGACCGCCCAAACCCGGAAACCGGATGCGCCCAACTCACCAGCGAAACCAAAACCCGCCGCGGCACGAGATGTTCCGCTCGCGCGCGACGCCATCATGCCCACACCGGCGGTGGCGTCGTGATCACGCCAGCACTTCCTCGGCGAGCAGGCGAGCGGCCAGTGTGGACACACTGTCGCGAATTCTGGCGAACGCGGATGTACGACGACAGGGGAGCTGAGTCTGTCGGCCTGGCCGTGCTGTTCCCGTTGGTGCTGCTGCTGATTCTGGCGGCCGTGCAAGGCGGGTTGTGGTGGCACGCGCACTCCGTGGCCGCTCAGGCAGCCCAGGCTGGCGTGGACGCCGGGCGTCCAGTCGGCGCTACCCAGTCCACCGCGGCCGCGGCCGCGCGGTCGTTCGCCGAACGCGCCGGCCGCGGCGTCCTCGCCACACCAGGGGTCCGCGCCACGGTGTCCGCCGACATCGTGCAGGTCGCGGTGTCCGGTAAGACCGTCCGGCTGCTGCCGATCCCCGGCCTCGATATCGAGGTCGAAGTGACCGCACAAGCGGCCAAGGAGCGCTTCACCACGTCGCTTGCCGGGGGTGGCTCGTGACCAGCCAGGCACGCGCGTATCGCATCGGTCGACTGTGGACAGACGCGGGTTCCGTCAGCGTCGAAGCCGCGGTGCTCGTGCCCGCCGTCATCATCGTCGGACTGCTGATCATCGCCGGTGCCCGGATCAGCTCCGCCCAGCAAGCCGTCGACAACGCCGCCACCGCGGCTGCACGCGCCGCCTCGATCGCCCGCAGCCCTCAGGCGGCCCAGCAGGCTGGAACGGCTGTGGCCCGTGACCGTCTCGGGCGCGAAGGCATTACCTGCCAGGAAACCAGCGTGGCGGTCGACGCGAGTCAGATCGCCGTCGGCCGCGCCGGCATGGTGCGGGCCAGCGTGACATGCCGCGTCGCGCTCCACGATCTCGCGCTGCCTCTTCCTGGCGGGACCCGCACGATCACCAGTTCCTTCACCAGCCCCACTGATCCGTACCGAGGATCCCCATGACCGCCCCGGCACGGCCACGTGATGCCGGGTCGGTCACCGTGATGATCGCGGTCCTGGTGCCCGCGCTCCTGTTCGTGCTCGCCCTGGTCGTCGATGGTTCGGCCCGCCTGCGGACCATCGCCCGCGCCGATGCCCTGGCCGCCGAAGCCGCCCGCGCGGCGAACACCGCCGTGGACACCCGCGGCCCGCACGTCGGCATCGACACCGGCACGGCCGCCCGCACCGCGGCCGGCTACCTCGCGCGAGCCGGGCACCCCGGCCAGGTCACCGTCACCGGAACCCGCACGGTCCGCGTGACGGTCACCGTCACCGAGCCCGCGCCCATCGGACTGCTCGGCCGTAGTGTCCAGGCCACCGGAACCGCGCTGGCCGAACTCGGCGTCGGCACCCGCGACGGCGGTTTCCCATGACCTCCCCGGCGGCACAGCGCGTTCGCGGCGTGCTCGCCGCGCTGGCGCTGCTCGCCTTCGTCGCCGGCATCCCGAATGGACTTCTCGTCCTCGGTGCTGATCCCGCCCGCCTGATTCCCGACCGCTGGCCTGACCCGGTACCGATCGACCGCTGGCCCGAACAGATCTGGGCCACGCTGCGCTGGGCATGGATCACTGGTGACCTCATGATCTGGCTGGTCGTCGCCGTGGCATGGGCAGGCTGGCTGGCACTCACCCTGTCCGTGATCGTCGAAGTGATCCGCCAGACCGGACACGGCGTCCGTACCGCCCGCGGTCTGCTGCGCCGAGTACCGCGTGGCCGATGGATCGCCGGACTTGTGGCCGCCGTTCTCGTGGCCACCTCCACCGGTACCGCAGGGGCATCGACAGCCTCGGCAACACCCGCTGCGGCCACCGCGCCGCCATGGCCACACGAACACCCCGTTGCGGCAGCACGGGGCTCCGCGACCGATCAGCCTACGGGGACCGTCGGCGCCGCGACCACGCCGGTTCTCGCGGCGGCGCGAACATACGACGCTGTGCCCTACACGGTGGTACACGGCGACACCTTGTGGGACTTGGCCGAACGTCACCTCGGCCGTGGCACCCGTTACCACGAGATCGTGCGGCTCAACCCCGCCCTGCTGGCCGATAGCCCCGGCGATCTGGAACCGGGGTGGACGCTGTTGTTCCCGCCGGACGCCATCGCCTTGCACCGTCCTGCGGGCATCACCACAGCGAGCGGGCGCACCGTCCCCGTCGAGCCCACCGACACGCTCTCCGCGATTGCGGAACGCGAACTCGGCGACCCAGATGCCTGGCCCGCGATCTTTGACCTCAACGCCGGCCACACCCAACCCGACGGCCGCGCGCTGCGCCACCCCGACCAGATCCTGCCCGGCTGGCACCTCATCCTGCCCGCCCAAGTGGCACCGCCACCAGAGCAGCCCGCGACGCCACCGAGCAGCCCGACGCCCGCGCCCGCCCCAGAGGGCCCGGCTACCTCCGCCGAGGAGCCCGCCTCGCCGGACGCACCTCGAGGAGAACAGCCGGCTCTGCCCGAGGCACAGCCCGGAACCGGTATCGCCCTGCCGACCGGTGCGTTCGTCGGCCTCGGACTGGCTGCCCTGATCACCGTCGCGATGATCACCGTCCGACTTCGGCGCCGCCGCTGGTACCACCCTGGCGTACGCGACGAGGCTGACCCTGCCGGCCTCCCGGTCGTCCGCGCACTGCGCATCGCCCACGACACCGCCACGAGCACGCCCGCTGACGACGACAACCCGACCGCTGCACCCACATCACCCGGCCACGCACGACCGGCCGACATCCACATCCGCGACCGAGCCCGAGCCACGGTCCGTGCTGTGCTCCCGGCATCCCAGAACACCGCGCTCGGCGTACGCGACGGGCACGCCATCGCACTCGACCTCGCCAGCACGCGGGGACTGGGACTCACCGGTCCCGGTGCCCACGCCGCCGCACGGGCCTTGATCATGACCCTGCTCGCGCAGGCCACGAACGACGGCCTCGACGCGATGATCGTGATGCCCGCCGACGATGCCCGCGCACTATTCGGACACGACCTGGCGGATCCCGTCCCGGACCGGCTGCTCATCGTCGATGATCTGCCCGCAGCGCTAGCGACGTTGGAGGCCGAGCTGGTCGCCCGCACCGACACCAGCGACGTCGCGCGGGACGACCCGCCAGCGAACAGGGCGCACCCGCGCGGCGACATCGGGCCTGCCGTGGTAGTGGCCACGCCCACCGCGGACAGGAACCGGCGCGCGCACGCCGTCCTCGACAACGGCGCGCACCTCGGTCTGGCTGGCGTGTTCCTCGGCCCCTGGCGCCCGGGCGGCACCGTGCGCGTGCGCGACGACGGCACCGTCGAAGCGACCAGCCCCACCCTGAGCGAAGACTTGGCCGACGCCCGACTGTTCACACTGCCGGACGCCGACGCTCGTGACCTGCTCGCACTCCTGCACGCGGCCGAGCCCGGCAGCGACGACCCGATCCGAGACTTCACCCTCGCCTGCAGCGCCGTGGAACCGGGCACACAGCGGCAAAGCCGGGCCGAGAGCACGACTGCGAGTGTCGAGCCACTCGTCTTCGAGTACGAGTTCGCTACGGCACCCGACGCCGCAGCCGTGGCCCCACCGACGGAGACCGCCAGCGACAACCGCGGCGAGAACCCGACGACCGGGCCGTCCGGACCGGCTGAATCAGAAACGACCGAGCCATCCCCGCCGGAGGCCAGCAACCACCCGCGCCCCTCGGCCGCCCAGCGCGACGACGACCAAACGACCGCGCCGCGCCCGGCCACAGATCCAGCCCCGGTCCCGCCGCTGCACCTGCAGGTGCTCGGCCGACTGCACCTGACCAGAGTGACCCCCGAACCCCGTGACCTCATCGCCGTTCTCGCTCCGCGGCAACGCGAGATCCTGGTCTACCTGGCACTACACCGTGACGGGCGCCGACGCGAAACCCTCAGCGCCGCGCTCTGGCCGGAAGCTCCCGGCGAACGTCCCTACAACAGCTTCCACGCGACCCTGTCCCAGCTACGCCGCAGCCTTCGCCAGGCGAGCAACGACGACACCTTCGACATCATCGTCAACCAGGACAGCCACTACCGGCTCGACCAGACGATCCTGACCGCCGACCTTTGGCGGCTCCAGGACGCCATCACCGCCAGCCGCCGAACCTCGGCAACAGAGGCCGTCGAGGCCTCGAACCGCGTCACAGAGCTATACCGCGGAGACCTCGCTGAAGGCATCACCGCGGACTGGATCGACGGACCCCGCGAAGCACTCCGGCGAGACGTCCTCGACACGCTCAGCACCCTGATCCGCAAGCTCAGAACCGACAACCCCGAACAGGCACTAGCCCTGCTGGAACAAGCCCGCCGTCTTGACCCCTACAACGAGGCGATCTACCGCGACCTCATGCGCCTACAAGCGCGACTCGACCAGCACGACAGCATCCCACGCACCCTGCACCTGCTCACCACATCGCTGGCCGAACTCAACCAACGCCCCGCCCGAAGTACCCTTAGCCTCGCAGACGCCCTGCAACAGCCGAGAAAAAACATATCTAACCGGCAAGCCAGCTAAGCGAACCTTGCGCCTCGCAATGGAAATAGCCTCGATTTTCATTGCGACTTCCCAGTTTCCGGAGGCTACCTCGGGAGGCTGTCCTTCACGGGCCAACCTAGTTATACTGGGCTGGTTCCTTGCGGAGGCGTGAACGCCGTGACCATGAACATATTCGTGTATTCCGGGGAAGCAGCGATGGCGGCCGCAGAGGAGATCCGCAACAGAACTCAAGGCCGACGCTCTGCCGTGTGTACAACCGGCACGGGTCGGTGGCGAGAGCCGGTAGACCTCTCGCCCGTCCACCTTCCTCTCCGCCTTCTTCTCTGGCTTCCCCTGTGGGGTCCCGCTAGAGGAGAAGGGGGAGCCTCGCCCCTTGTAGTAGGTCAACGGCTCGCTGCGCCTGCCACCGTGCCCCCCGACTTCGGCGCCGGCAGGCACATGAACAGTCGGCTTGGGTGGTATGTGAGTTATCTGGTTGTCGCCTTGTCGCTGCCTCTGCATCTTTAGGCTCTGGTCCTCTTTCTATTGATCATTCCACTTGTTTGCTTTTTCTTTCATATTCCTTCTTTCGTCTTCTCTTGTCGATTGAGTGGCAACGGCGGGTCGACGCCTTCGGTGGTTGCATTCCCGTTCGCGAAAACCTGGGATTCCAGAAAAGTATCTGTCGCAATCGGTTGACAATCACAGAATTCGCACACATTCAAAGGCTCTGCTTGGGAAATTTGAAGAATGTGCATTGGAAAATTTCTGCGTATGCAACCGGGCGTCTCGATAACTTGCGCGCGCGGCTCCCCGCTTCGGGCGCG
>NZ_JBHVKW010000018.1:0-54787 GCF_042797905.1 Amycolatopsis sp. NPDC057786 | reverse complement strand
CGGTCGCTGGCTGCCGCTGTGCGGGTCGCGGGCGCGGTCGCTGGCTGCCGCTGTGCGGGTCGCGGGCGCGGTCGCTGGCTGCCGCTGTGCGGGTCGCGGGCGCGGTCGCTGGCTGCCGCTGTGCGGGTCTTCTCTTCCTCTGCGTCTTCCCTGCTCAAGGGCCCGAGCGGCCTGAGCGGCAAGGCCGGCGCCAAAGGTAACGGCGAGATAACGGAACCCGCCTGAAGCTTGAAAGTGTCTAGGCAATGTGTCAACCTAGACATGTAACCAAGACAGACCGGAGCGGATGGGACAGAGAAGGGCGTGAGGACCGGGACACGGCGTCCCGCGAGCGATCTCCTTCCTTTCTCTTCCTTAAAGGTTTGGTCGTTACGAACCATAAGACCCGCACAGCGCGGGCAGCGGCTTGGGCCGCGCGGACAGCAGCGAAACCGTGCAGGGCAGTAGTGGGGAACGACGCGTAGCCAAACGCGCATTTCTAGTCTGAGATGCGTAGTAACTGCGCTTGCAGCCCCGTTATGTGAATCCCTTGCTATAGAGCGGAGTAGCGCGCATAAAAGGCATGCCTGTCAGAGGTGTGTCCCCAAGATAACTACATGGTGGTCTAGCACCGACAAACGTCACAACGTGTGGGCGTCCGGATTGTGTAAAGCGGTTGCCGACATTGAACGACTCTCTCAAGCGCGTCGCGTTTTTTCTGTTCATAGCACGCTATGTCTTACGGGCATGGTTCCCTGCGTTGTGTACTAGACATAACGGCTTCCCCTTGGGGAGGTTCAGGGAATGCGCTACCGGCTGACCGGGCGCTATCACTTGCGATTACGCATTGCACGGACATAGAAGATGTTCCCCTTTGCATGACTCGCGCCTGATGTGTCCACATTTCGGCCCGTACCAGTTCGCAACTGGCTTGAACCGCCAAACAACATGCAACTACAACAAGATTGGAGAATCTGTCATGACTCGTCAGGACTTCAAAGAGATTGCGGATTCCGTACGTCGGGAAGTTGCCGCCGACGACGAGCGAAAAGCGCTCGCCGACGCCTTGTGTGCGTACTTCAAATCGGTAAACCCTCGATTCAGTCGCGACCGTTTCGTTGCCGCATGCGGCCTGTGATACGTACTCATCCGCACCCGCTGGGAGTGTCCATCATGAATAACATTGAAATTTCCCTGTCCGACGATGCGCACCTGTACTTCAGGCAGAATTTCCGCTACGGGACATGGGATGGCGAAGACTGCGCCCGAGGTAATGACTGGTCCGGTTTCGGATTCGTACTCGGATCGGGCGGTGATCCGCTGTCGATTCCTGGCGACTACGTCACCGGGCACCAGTGCGCCCATTTGGCGGACGTGTCCAATGCGCAAGCGGCAATGCGGCTCATGGAGGAGGCGGCACCAGGTAAAGCGGCAGAGTGGTACGGGCTTCTTGCCTGCGACTACGGGGATTCCGCCGCGCGTGAGGCTGCTACCCGTATCGGCGCCTCTCTCGCGGGATACCCCCTGCTCGACGACGAAGACCTGTCCGAACGGGAATCGGAGAACGCCGCGCGCGTTCTGGTCGATTCCTACGATGTTCCGGAAGGCGTCGCGGCCGACGTTGTGTCCGCGCTGAGCGATGACGGACAGGGCTTGTGCACCGACTGTCACGGCTGGGATATCGACCACATCATGTCCAATCTGGGCTATCGGGAATGCACTGAATGCGACAAGTGGCTCGCGACAACGTTTGATGAGCCGCTGCATTACGACTGCGCCGAATACTACGCAGAAGACGACTGCGAATGCATTTCCGTCATGGTCGACGGATACCGGCACGGTAATCACACCGTGACCATGTCCGACGTCCGCGAAACCCTGCGCGGTTGCGAACACTGCTACCCCGTTGTCTACCCCTATGGCAAAAACGTGGCGTAGCGAACAAGTCAACCGCGCAACAAAGATCGAGGGAGACGCGCCCGTGAATACCAACAATCAACCCGCCGGACATGAGCGGGACCGCCAGTATGTGATCTTCAGTGACTATGCAGACAGGAACGGAGTCCAGTGCGCTTATCAAGCACTGTCCATCCTCGCCGCCGACCATGAGCTTATGGTGAGCCTGGTCGTTCGCTATCTCGCCGAATCAGGACCGGATGGTCACGAACAGCCCGGCGACGAATCAGTATTCGCCTACGCCACCGAACACGGACACATACGGGTCGTTCTTCGATGGCGCGGATTGTGGCGCGGGTTGGCGTTCTGTTCGGTCGAACCAGATGAAACCGAGGTATGGCATCGACATTTCACCGATGCCGAACGATGGCTTACGCAACGCGCCGTACTGAACCAAGCGGAAGAAACCATGAAGTCTCACTACGGCGACTAGGCACACCGTGTTGTGTCGTTTCGGTGCCGCGCGCGTTGGCGCGCGGACGCCGTGACCGCATAACGGGTTTCCCGTATCACCTCCGATAACGAAAGTGGGTTCGTCATGTCCAAAGAAACCAGCGAATGGCTCAACAACAACGTTCTGATCGGGTTCACCGACAAGCGCGGGCACGCGTGGCACTACCGGGCTTCCGCGCAGGGCAGCGAGCCGAACCATTACCCCGGCGCTATCCCGGTCGCCGACGTGCAGCGCCGACTGTTCCACTGGACTGCCGAACCGGAACCGGTGCTCGTCGCGGGCAAGTTCGGTCTGCGCCGCGTGCCGAACAAGCAGGCCATTACCGCATCGGATACCGGGGACGTCCTCGGGATCTTCGCCGACGGGTACACCGTGCACCAGTACCAGGAATGGCTGCTCGACAAGGTCGGCACGATCCTTGACGACGGTCTGTCGATCGGTTCCGCGGGCCTGCTGCGCGACCGCCGACAGGCATGGGTGAGCGTGGAAGTGCCCGAGAACATCACCACCCCGGAAGGGGTGGAGTTCCGGCCGAACCTGGTCGCCTGCACCAGCCACGACGGCAGCCTGGCCACCACCTACAAGCGAACCGTGACCAACGTGGTGTGCGACAACACGATGGCGGCCGGTCTGCGCGAGTACGGCCAGCAGTTCAAGGTCAAGCACTCCAAGAACGGCAAGTTCCGGATCGTGGAGGCCCGCGACGCGCTCGCGATGGTCCACACCGTGGCCGAGGAATTCGCCGCCGAGGTCAAGGCCCTGTGCGAAACGACCGTGACCGACCAGGCATGGCGCGCCTTCCTGGACGCACACACCCCGGTGCCCGAGGAGAAGGGCCGCGCCCGCACCACCGCGACGAACGAGCGGGCCGCGCTGACCCGGTTGTGGAACAGCGACAACCGCGTCAGCCCGTGGCGCGGTACCGCGTGGGGAGTGGTGCAGGCCATCAACACCTACACCCATCACGAAGCGATCGTGCGCAACGCCTCCCGCGCCGAACGCAACATGTCCCGCGCGGTGGACGGCAAGGCCGACGCGCTCGACCAGGAAACCGTGACGACGCTCGGCAAGGTGCTGGCTTCGGTCTGAAAAGGAGCGTCGCCGCTTCGGTGCCCGCGCGGCCATGCGCCGCGCGGGGGCCGTGGCCGCGAGATGGCCACAACCGGCGCCCGGAACCAAAACCAGTGCACACAAAACCCCGACACGGGAAGGAAACCAACCCATGGACATGCAGGCATTCGCGGCAGCGATGGCTGAAGCGCTCGACGGAACGTGGACGATCGAATCGGGCTACCACGGTCAGCGAGACCGCTACCTCATCGGCCCAGACGGCGAACAAGTTCACGTGTGCTACTCCGACTGGGAGAAGACACCACGGCTCAGGCTGTCCGCCAGCCTCCCGGCCAAACTGGCGACCATCCGGCACCGCCACGGAAACCCGGTGCCATCACACGAAATTACGGTGTCACGGGCCAAGACACCGGAAACCGTCGCCGCCGAAACTGCCCGGCGACTGCTGCCCGGCTACCGGGTCACCCTCGCGGAAACCCGCGAGCTGAAACAACGACTCGACGACCAGGCCGCCGCGCGCGACCGGCTCGCGCACGCCATCGCGGACCCGCTCGGCGCGACCGTCCAAACGCCCGGCCCCAGCCCGCTCGGCCACGACCCGCAGGAAGCCATCGTGCACTACCAGGGTCCGCTGGCCGGCACCGCCACGGTGCCCCGCAACGGCGGACACGTGGCGTTCGCCTTCTCGGTCGCTCCGAGCGAGGCCGCCCGTGTCGCTGCGTTCCTGGCGACATTCCCGCGAACGGCGGGTTGAGACCAGGACCACTGACCCGCCCGGATTTCGGCGGACCGAACAAGACGGCCCGCACCACATGCGAAATGAAATGAAGGAGGCGCATCGCCGTGTCCCTAGGAACCCTGACAATCCACCACGACTACGAGTCCGGCACGACCGTCGAGGGAACCACTCGTAACAGTCCTGCGCACCTGGCGCTGAAGGCCCATCCGTCGTGGACCTGGTCCCGCTACGCCACGGCGTGGCTGCTGCGATCCTCTCGGCATCGGCAGTCCAAGCCGTACGCCCTCGCCGAGATCGAGCGCGTGCTCACCGAGGCGGGCTACACCGTCGAGCGCGACATCGACGACACGATACCCAGCGTCGAGCAGCAGGAAACCGATCTCGCCGACCGGATGGACGACCGGGTCGACCGGCTCACCGAGCGCTCTGGGAAGCATCAGGCCAAGGCCGACGCCACGCGGGCGAAAGCCGACTACGTTTTCCACAACATCCCGATGGGCCAGCCGCTGCTGGTCGATCACTACAGCTACAAGGCCGACCGCAACCGTCGCGAGCGCGCGTGGAACAACCTCGGCAAATCCATCAAGCAGGGTGAGTACGCCGACGAGCTGGCGCGCCGCGCCGAGACCGCGTCGCACCACATGGGCGCCCGCCACAACCCGGTTACCGTGGCCAACCGGATCGAGACGCAGGAAGCCGACCGTCGGCGTCTTCAGCGCGAACTCGACGGCGAACCGGCCTGGGTGACCGAGACCGACGAGCACGGCCAGCCGCGGCACCGGTGGGGTATCCGGCACCCCGGCGAGGAGCGCGCGGTCTACCTGCGGCGCGAAGTCACCACCCTCACCGAGCAGATCGAGTACTGGAAGGGCGTCTACGCCCAGCTTCAGGCGGAGGGCAAGGCGTCCACGCTGGGGCCGGACACCGTGAGCAAGGGCGACTGGGTGCTCTGCAACGGCATGTGGATGCGGATACGGCGGGTCAACAAGAAGTCGGTGACCGTGCCGAACCCGGTCTTCCCACCGCCACGGCCCGGAGAGAAAGAGGCCACCTGGACCGTCGCCTGGCACAAGCTGCGCGGCCACCGCACCACTGAGCAGATGCCGCCGGAGGTCGTCGAGGCGTACGAGGCGCCAGGCACCGACCGGATCAACTGATGCACGTACTCCGGAACCCGACCCACCGACGAAATATGGGCCACCGCGCACGCAGGCGCGCATCTACTCATTTCATTCCCAACAGTAAGGGAAATCGCCATGAACACCACGACCATCGCACCCTCGGCCACTCGACTCGACTGCGGACATGTTCCGGTGCCCGACGGAATCGGCACCGGATTCGCGACCGACTCCGCTACCGGCGCGACCGCCTGCTATGCCTGCGCCGACGAACGACAGCGCGACGCACTCAACCACGCGACCCGCTTCGCCGCCTACGTCTCCTGCGACAGTGCCACGCTCACGACCTGGTCCGGCGGGCATCTCGCCACCATCGACCCGGCCGACCGGCACCAGACTGGCGAACGAGCCACCACGCCCACCGGGCACCGCTGGACCCGCTTCACCTGGCACGCCACCGACAACGATGGCGGCAGATGGTTCGGTGTCAACGGTGGACCGGGCCTCGTGGTCTTCCTCCGCCGCCTCCGGGTGTGCGCCTGGCAAACCGAATTCGGCGACGGCCGCTCGCCACGCTACTGCCACCGTCGCGCAACCCAACAGGCCAGCAGCGCACCGCACACCCTCTACTGCCGCCAGCACGCCCGCATGGCGCGCGATCTCTACGCCTGGACCACGCAGCCGATCACCACGACCCGATAACCCCTTTGTGTAAGGAAAGGATCTGCTATGTCCGCACCGAATCTCATCGCGACCGATGGCGAGGTGTACGTCGCGCTCGCCGACACCACGCAGGTTTTCCCGGCGATCGTCGAAGACGAGCGTTGGAGCGGGTTCGCTGTGCCCCGGTTTCGGCGCACTGCCGCCGACGCCATTGCCTTGTGGCTCAACACGATGCACGACGACGATCCCGAAGAATGGCCCGACACGGCCACTTTCGACGGCGACGTGCTGACGGTCCTCGAAACCGAGGAGAACTGGCCGGGCCGGGTCGAGCCGGACGAGGACGACCGCTACGCGATCGGCTATCGCGGGTGGTGCAGGGAACTCACTGCCCCGCCAACCGATTCGCTGGCTGATGCCGGTCTTCTGGCCGACTTCGCCCGGCTCGTGCCCGAGGACGACGAAATCCTGGTCACGATCAATATCGACGGCACGGACCCCGCCTTTCCCGCGCTCGCCTCGGAGATCCACGGGTGGAGCAGGGCCGGATGCCCACGCTTCCGGCGCACCGTGGCCGAGGTGGTCGTCGCGTGGATCAGCGACACCGCTCGCAAGTACCCCGAGGGATCTGACCTCGCCTACTGGGAGGGCGACACGATCGTCATGGTCGACCACCAGGCCATCGGCGAAGACGGATACCTGCCTGCCCGGATCACTGCCGCCGATGACGGCCGCTACTCGATCGGAGCCACCTTCGAGTGGGAGCGCGCCGACTGACTCCGACCGGTAGCCGACCACGACGCCGGACGGCCCGGCCATCGCGGAAAGAGGGGGCCGTCTCTGACGGCCCCTCCACTTTTCACAGCCACACCTTTAACCGCGCGGCTGTGCCGCACAGATGACAGATCGAACGACAGCGGAAACAGAGGAAAGCCATGCATGCCAACTCAAATCGAGTACGTCCCCTCGGGGTCGTCGCTATCGATGAACTGGACCCGGCGATGTTCGCAGGTGACGGTGAGCCGCGGGACACCGCCAACCGCGACGACATCATTCACGACAACACCCGTAAGGCCGGATTCGCGGCAACGGCCATCAACGCCTATGCCGCACAGGTCGGCGGCTATGAGACCTTCCACGCCCTCATGGGCGACTTCGTCGCGGACCTGCACCACCTTGCCGACGCCCTCGACGTCGACCTCACCGCCGCCATCAGCGACGGCCGGGACGACTACCTGGCCGAGATCGGCACCGATCGATAGCCGCCGAACAACGACAGGTCCGGCGGGAACGGAAGAAAGGAAGGAAAACAGCAATGACGGAAGCGAAACTGATCAAACTCACCAACGATAACGTCCGGGCGCTCAGGGAAACGATGAGTAGCGAGCAGGCGGCACACGTCCGGCTGACCGCGACCACTGCTGTCTTCGAGATGAGCGCGAAGGAGGCCGCGATCATGGTTTCCTACTTGAAAAGCCAGGCGGCCCAGGATCATGGAGCCACGGGTCACCCGTACAAGTCGCTCACGGCCGTGCGACGGAAGCTGGAAGCCCTCGAAGCCTCCGAACAATCGGCAACCGCGTCCGCGCCCTCTTCGCCGCCCGCGCAGAAGGCGCCGAAGGAACTGGCCGAACTGCTCCGCCTGGACAGCAACGAGTAGTAGGCCGGGTTGCCTTCGCGGTCGACCGAAAGCCGCCAGCATCCTGGGCACGAACCACGCACGCGCATCCTGGCTCGTTGGCCGCACGGCCACATCGATGACAAACAATTCGCCCGTGGGGACGGCATCCGATGTCGTCCCCACGGGCTCTCTGTCCTGATTGGAGATCCTTATGAGCGCCCAAGAATTCCGTATCTCGTGGACATTAATGCAGAAATTCGCGATGACACTCACTGTGGACGAAGCCCGCGCAGTCTTCACGCACGATCCGTCAGCCGTGAACCGGGACGTGGACCTCGCCCGCGAGCAGCTCGCAGTGAGCGCGACGATCGAAGGGCTGCGGGAGCTGCTACAGAAGAACCCGGCTGTTCTCGACGACGCGAGGTGTTCTGTGGAGGACGACGAGGTCGAGCACGTGCGCCGCCTCGACAGCATCGAGATCGTCGGGTGATCGCACATGGGCCACCATCACGACTACCACGAAATGCCGGATGATCCGAACCTGACTGGTTACGACATCATTCTGGTGAATTCCAGTGGCGGCAAGGATTCCCAGGCCATGCTCGACGTCGTCTGCCGCCGCGCGGCTGATGCGGGAGTCCTGGACCGGATCACGGTCCTGCACTGTGCGCTGGGACGCGTCGAGTGGCCAGGAACCGCGGACCTCGCTAGGCGGCAAGCCGTTCACTACGGTGTCCGATACGAGGAGCGCCACCGCGAGCAGGGAGACCTGCTGACCCAGGTACGCCAGCGCGGGCGCTGGCCGTCGGCCACAGCTCGCTACTGCACCTCTGACCAGAAGCGTGGCCCAGCAAGGAAACTCATCACGCAGCTGGTCAACGAGCTAGGCGCGATCGACCGGCCCGCTCAGGTGCTCAACTGCATGGGCCTGCGTTCCCAGGAGTCTCGCGCGCGTTTGAAGAACTGTGGGCAATGATGCGCAGGACGCATCGCCGCGCGATTGATGCGGACCGCCATCTCGGCGGTGTCCGTTCCGTTCGATGTCGAGTTGTAGCACACGGCACGACGCGCCGTGGTGGCGCCACGCTGCACGTTCCTGAGACTGGTGTACTGTACCCATCACTGATGCGCTGAGCGCACCAATTGGGCACGAGTTGGCGGCACCTGACGATGCGGAGCGTGATTGTCGATGGTGAGTCGGCTACGCAAGCCAGGCGGGGGCGACGCCGCTGTCGCGGGGCTGGCCACGCTGCATGTGGTGCCGGGTGTGCCGATGCTGCGGCCAGCGGAGGCGGCGTTCGAGAAGATGCTGACCGGCTTCGCCCAGCACCAACGCGCCCGTCGCCTGTCGATGGACACCATCAAGGAGCGGGAACGGGTTGCCCGCCAGGTGCAGACGTTCGCGGACGCCTACCCTTGGGAGTCGTCGTGGAACCGCGCGCTGTTTGATCGGTGGTCGGCAATGCTGGCCGACTCGAAGGCCGCGTCCACGATGTCCAGCTATCAACTGCATCTGCGGCATTTCCTGACCTACATCACCGACCCCGCCTACGAATGGCCGCAAGTCTGCCTGGAACTGTTCGGCACCTTCCCGGCCAACGCGATCCGCGATCTGAACTCGGTGCGCCATTCCCAGGAATACATGGGACGTCCGAGCGGAAACCGGCCGCTGACTCGGACCGAAACCAAAGCATTTTTCGGGCAGATGGATCCGGAGATCCGACGCTTGCAGGCCGAGGGACACAAGGGTGCGCTCGCCGCGGCGCGCGATTTGGCACTATTTAGCGTCGTCTACGGCTGGGGCCTCCGCCGGCGAGAAGCTGCTCGACTGGAAACCCACGACTGGCGGCGTCAGGCCAAGCTGCCCGAGTTCGGCGACCACGCGGCGCTGGCTGTGCGATGGGGCAAGGCCAGCGCCGGGCAACCCCCGCGGCGGCGCACGGTGATCTCGGTCTGGCCGTGGGCCGTGCAGACCGTCCAGTTCTACATGCACGACATTCGACCGTTGTTCTACGTCGATCGGGACGACGACGGAGTCATGTTCCCCACCGAGCGCGGTGAGATGATATCGCTACGATCGGTGAATGATCGATTCAAGCATTGGCGCGAGTTGGCGCACCTGGCGGACTATCTGTCTCCCCATTGTTTGCGGCACACGTACGTGACCAGGCTTATCGAATCGGGGTACGACGCCCAATTTGTCACTGACCAGGTTGGCCATTCCCATGCGGCGACCACTGCTATTTATACTGCCGTCAGTAGCGATTTCAAGAATCTTCAGGTGCGGCACGCCCTGGACGCTGCCGAGGAGGACGCCTTGCGTCGGGCGTGTGCGCAGGCCGAGGCGGAGGCCGATATGGACGACGCCTTCGACGATCAGGAACCGCCACGGTCGTCCGCGAACCGGAGGAAGGCGCGATGAAGGCTGTCTCCACTCCCGACCCTGGCGATCAGCCGCGGGTCGAGCTGGAGGCGCTGCAGCCCTGCTACGAGTGGCGGCTGCTGCAACTGATGGCGGTGCGCAAGAGTTGGACCACGACCACCAAACTCATCCCGGAGCTACGCAAGCGCGGCTTCGTGTTCGATCGCAGCTCCATCTACCGGCTGGTCAAGACCGACAAACCGCCGAAGATGTCGGTCGAGCTGATCCTGGCGCTCTGCGAGATCCTGGAGTGCCGCTTCGAGGACCTCGTGGTCAGGATCGAACCGGCGGACCAGGGCGTGTCGGCAACTCCGAGCGGTCCGCGACCTGTCCTGCCGGACGGACCGCTGCTGTCGGCCAACTTCTTCGACGCCGAGAGCTGACCGACGAGGGGCGCTGACGGTGAAGGGCAGAGGAGTCTGCGCTGAATGCCACCGCGACCGGGCTCTGGTCACCAGGGGGCTGTGTCACACGTGCTACCACCGCAGTCGGGACAAGGAAACCTGCTGCGGTTGTGGTCGACTGACCGTCCCGGTTGGACGCACGCCCGAGGGCGCTTGGTGTCAGACCTGCACAGGCAAGCGCAGAGCCGAGCCCTGTTCGGCGTGCGGTCGTACGGGACGGATAGCCGCTCGCCGCAACGGGTTGCCGGTGTGCTCGCGGTGCTGGCAGCGCGAACGACGCGTGCCACAACCCTGCTGCGTGTGCGCGCGGACACTGAAGTCCACCAAGAACACCCCGCAGGGCCGGATGTGTTACACCTGCCACCGCAAGACGCTGCCCCGTGAGCCGTGCTGGGTCTGCGGAACGGTCGCGTTGCCCGCCGCCCACACTGATGAGGGGCCGTGGTGCGAGCGGTGCCGCCAGAGGCATCTGGCCGAGCCGTGCTCGCGGTGCGGGCGAACGGCGCCGATCGCTGTCCGCGACCAGGGGCACCCGGTGTGCAAGGCGTGCTACCAGCGTGAGCATGCCCGGCCGCTACGCCGGTGCCTGGATTGCGGTGAGGACAAACCGGTCAGTCGGGTCACCGAGGACGGGCCGCTGTGCGAGAAGTGCGACCACCGGCGGGCGCCAGTGGTGCTGTGTCCACGCTGCGGCAAGACCCGCAAGGTCGGCGTCCTCTCGACCGGGGTCTGCCGAGCCTGCGCCCAGCAGGCCAGCCCGCGTCAACCATGCCGCAGCTGCCGCCGGCTACTGGCGGTGGCCTACCGCGATGCCGACGGCGAGCCGTGGTGCGATCAGTGTCGGCGTCGTGACCAGGCGGAGCCGTGCTCGGGCTGCGGGGCCAGCCGGATCGTCTGCGCTCGTGATGACCTCGGGCCGTGGTGCAAGGCGTGCTGGGAGGTGGTGCGTCCCGGTCCGCCGTGCACCGACTGCGGTCAACGGCCGTCGATGCCGGCTGCCGAGGTGGACGGCGCATCCCGGTGCGTGCCGTGTTATTCCGCTGCGCGGGTGCCCTGCGCTCGCTGCGGTACCACGGCGCGCGCGGAACGTCGATGGCCGGAAGGTCCAGCGTGTCTGTCCTGTGTGGACGCTGTTCGACTCACACACGGGCCCTGCCACCGATGCGGGCAGGTGGCCGGTGTGTTCCGCCGCGAGGCCGCTGGTCCGCTGTGTCCCGACTGCGCGGGTGTCAGTTTCTCCTACCACTGTCCGACGTGCGGGGCGATGGGGCGGCTGCTGCGTGGGCGGTGCCCGTCCTGCACGGCCCAGCGGGATCTGGTGGAGCTGTTCACCCAATCTGATGGGCAACCCGCGTCGTGGTTGGCTCCGTTGGTCGAACTGCTGGCTCACTACGACAACCCGTACTCGCTGTGCTGGTATCTGCGGCGGCCCGGTGGGCAGCTCATCCGTCGGATGGTGACCGGTGAGCTGGCATGCTCGCACGAGGCGTTGGACGAGCTGCGCCAGACCACGGAGGTGCAGCATCTGCGTGGCTTGCTCGTGCTCGCCGAGACCCTTCCGCCCCGTGAGGAAGAACTTGCCCAACTGGCCCGCGATGTGCAGCTCGTGCTGGCGCGGGTGGTCCACCAGCAGGACAAGATCGTGCTGGCCCGCTACATACGCTGGCATCTGATGCCGTTGGCTTACCAGCGGGCCGAACAGGATTCCGGTTTTACGCGTTACCAGCGCGAGCACCTCCGCCGTCAGATGGAGGCTGCGCGGCTGCTGCTGGGCCACGTCCGTAACCGCGGCGCCCAGCTAGCCACGCTGACCCAGCCTCTGGTGGATCGGTGGCTGATCCGCAATCGGCCGCGCCAGCCCTACGCCCGCCCGTTCCTGCTGTGGGCCGCGAGCACGGGCCTTGCACCAGAGCAGGTCGCGATCGGCACCTCGGCCCGTACGGGCGATCGGGAGGTCATGAGCGACGCCGAGCGGGTCTTGCTGGCGATCAGGATGGAGAGCGAGGAATCGCTGGCGCTTGCCGATCGGGTCGCTGGCTGCCTGGTGTTGCAGTACGGACAAAGTAGTGGGCGTTTGGTGAACTTGACCACTGATCACGTGCTGGTGCACCCCGATGAACCCGATGTTCTCGGTCTACGACTCGGCCGTGATCCGCTCTGGCTGCGGCCACGGCTGTCCGCACTGCTGCAACGGCTGGTTGACGACCGTCGCCCGCTCGCCGCCGCGCTGCGACACCGACCCACCCCGTTCTTGTTTCCTGGGCTGCGTACCGACAAGCCGATGGCCTCGGCCACCCTGCAAGCGCGTCTGCGCAAGCTGGGTGTTCCCAGCACCCGCACGGCGCGCAACGGAGCCTGGCTCGCGTTGGTCGGTGCCGTGCACTGGAAGATGCTCGCCGACCTGCTTGGCGTCGCCGACTCCACCGCCAGCGCCTGGCACAAGGAGAACGGCGGTGACCGCGCCAGCTATGTCGCCAGTCGTCTCCGCCAGCCGCAACGCCAGCACGGCCCTGAGTAACCTTGGTTTAGACGGTCACAGTGGCGCCAATCCTCCCGGTTGTAGCGGGCGATCTGCAGCTGACGCTGTGTTCAGGAGTCACGGCGAGAACGACGGGTCCCCTCCGGCTGGTCAGTTGCTGCGGTGTCCAGGTGTCTGGTCCATGGTTTCTTCGAGGTGTGCGTTGGGTGTGCAGCAGTCCTCGGCGGTGGCGGTGGTGGTGTGGCTGCGTCGGCGTCCGGCGAGGGCGGCGATGGTGGTGGCGAGGATGAGGCCGAGCGCGGTGATGACGATGGCGAGTTGGTGTCCGGTGATCCACGCCGAGACGGTGCCAACGATGCCGGTGAGTGCCCCGGTACCGGGGTGTCCGCCGAGTAGTTGCGGCAGCCAGTACAGGAGCAGGTAGCCGCCGGAGAGCGCGAGGACGGCACCGGTGATGCGTTTCATGTGGGGCAGCAGCCGTCGGAGGAAGCGGTTGATCAGACTGCTAGCGAACGCGGCGAACAGCGCCAGCGACAGCAGCAGGGTGGCCGAACCAGCGGCGTAGGCACCGAACACGACCAGGACACCGGAGATGTTGGTACTGGCCAAGGCTTGCGTGACCACCGCGAGCAGCAGCGCGAGCGTGCAGGAGGCCGAGGCCAGCGCGTACCCCGCGCCCAAGGCCACCATGCCCCTCGGGCCTTGACGGGGGGTGCTGGAGCGGCGGGTGGGTAGCCGCAGCGGCAGGTGCCATCCGGCGACCATGGCCACGCCGCCTACGGCCAGGATCGCGCCGAGCGCGGCGGCCAGCCACGGGATGACGCCGGTCAGGGAACGCAAGCCGAGGGCGAGTAGTAGTCCGATGACGGTGAAGGTGCTGGCGAACCCGGCGGCCAGCGCGAGCCCGGCGCGCAGGCCACCGGCCAGCCGGGACACAGCGCCGGGACGCGCGTCCGCCTGGCCGTCGCCGGTGTCGACGGCGTAGGTGAGGAAGGCGGGCAGCACGGCGAACCCGCAGGGGTTGACCGGGGCGAGCATCCCGGCGCCGAAGGCGAGCGCCAGCAGCGGGCCGGTCACTGGCTCACCTTGGCCAGTTCGGCACGGATCTGGTCGGCGGTGGGCTCGACAGCGCGGAACACCGGTTTGCCGGAGGCGTCCAGCACGACGGCGGTGGACAGCTGGGTGACCTGGTAGGCGCTGATCAGGGTGGCGTTGCTGTCGCTGGCGTAGGCGAGGCTGGTGGCCTGGTTGGCGGTGAGGAAGTCTGTGATGTCCTGCTCGGTTTCGCCGGGGTCGACGTCGATGGCGACGAAGTTCGCCTTCGTGCCGACGGCCTGCTGGACCTGGGCGAGGGTGTGGGTGGCCGGGCCGCAACTGCCGCACCCGATGGAGAAGAAGAACAGGACGCTGGGCCGCGAGCCGGGCACCGCGACCTGCTCGCCCTGCAGGGTTCGGGCGGTGAACGCTCCCGCCGCGGCGGTGGTCCCGGCCTTCGCACTGCCGTCGGC
Organism: Amycolatopsis sp. NPDC057786; assembly: GCF_042797905.1. Taxonomy (NCBI): domain Bacteria; kingdom Bacillati; phylum Actinomycetota; class Actinomycetes; order Pseudonocardiales; family Pseudonocardiaceae; genus Amycolatopsis; species Amycolatopsis sp. NPDC057786. Next base: position 40,373 of record NZ_JBHVKW010000018.1, on the reverse strand, counting down.
AGCGGGTGGGGAGGTGGTCTGCTTGCTCGACGGGGACAACGCCGAGTACAGCACGGCGGCGATCCCGACGACGGCGAGAACGGCCAGAGCGATCGTGACCGGTCGCCGGCGAGAACGCGGCGCGGCAGGTCCGGTCGGGGCGGGTGCGTCAGGCATGGGTCAGAACTCCTGGTTGGGGTGGGAGGGCTCGTGGGGCCGATCGGACTGGTCGCGGGCGGGTGGCACGGGCGGGCAGCACGAGTCGTCTCGGGTGGTGGCGTGTCGGGTGATACGACGGCGTGCGAACCACGCCGCCGCGGCGAGGACCACCATGACGGCGGCGCCGATGACCCAGGGGTTGCCCAGTACCGAGCCCAACGCGCCAAGAGCTCCGGCGGCGATCAGCACCGGCAGGCCGCAACACACGATGGGGAGCAGCAGGAAACCAGCGGTGGCGAGCGCGGTGCGCTTGCCCTCGGAGCCGGGGTTGCTCGACATGGAGGCGGTCTCCTCGGCTGGTCAGGCGTTCGGGGCGGTGATGCGCATGCACGCGGCGAGGGCGGCGGCGTTGTCCGCGGCCAGCGAGCGCGCCAGCAGCACCAGTTCCGCGACGCGGGGGTCGGTGACCCGGTAGTAGGCGAAGCGGCCTTGGCGGCGCAGCTGCACGTAGCCGCAGTCGGACAGGCAGGCCAAGTGACTGGACACCCGGCCCTGGGACAGGCCGATGTGCGTGACGCATTCGCCGACGGAGTGCTCCTCGTGCAGCAGGAACTCCAGCAGTCGCAGCCGTGCGGGGTCGCCGAGGGCGCGGAAGAATTTCGCCATCATCTGCACCCCGTTCGGCTCGGTGGGCAGCAGCGTGCTGCTGCGTTCGGAAGCGTCGGCCACGGTCGCCGTCCTCACATCGAGTGTCTGTCGTATCCGGATGTACGAATCTGAGGTTAGCATTTATGCATCCGGGAAGACGAATGTGTGAGTGGGAGGAGATCGATGGTGCGTTACGACCTGGCGGTGATCGGTTCGGGCGGGGGTGCGTTCGCGGCGGCGATCGCGGCCCGTGGCAAGGGCAAGAGCGTGGTGATGATCGAGCGCGGCACCGTCGGCGGCACGTGCGTCAATGTCGGGTGTGTCCCGTCGAAGGCGCTACTGGCCGCGGCCGAGGCCCGCCATGGGGCGCTGGGCCAGCACTTTCCGGGGATTTCCACCAGCGCGGGCCCGGTGGACGCCGCCGCGCTGATCGGTGGCAAGGACACGCTGGTGGCGGGGTTGCGGGCGGAGAAGTACGTCGACCTGGCCGCCGAGTACGGCTGGGAGATCCTGCCCGGCGTGGCCCGGTTCGTTGAGGGACCGGCGCTGGAGGTGGACCTGCACGACGGCGGCCACGTCCGGGTCGAGGCCGAGCACTACCTGATCGCCACCGGCTCCACCCCGCGTACCGAGGGCCTCGACGGAGCCGACCGGGTGGACTACCTGACCTCGACCACCGCGATGAAGCAGACCGAACTGCCGGAATCGCTGGTCGTCGTCGGCGGCGGCTACGTCGGGCTGGAGCAGGCGCAACTGTTCGCGCACCTCGGTGTCCGAGTGAGCATCGTGGGCCGCTTCGCCCCGCACACCGAGCCCGAACTCGCTGGCCTGCTGGCCGGGGTGTTCGCTGACGACGGCATCGCCGTGATCGCCGAGCGCGCCACCCAGGTTGAGGCCGATGGTTCGGGCGTCGTCGTCACCGCCGGTCGGCAGCGAGTGACTGGCCAGCGGCTGCTGCTCGCGACCGGGCGGAACCCGGTCGCGACCGGTCTCAATCTCGACGCGGTGGGCGTGAAGACCGGGCCTCGCGGGGAGGTGGTGGTCGACGAGCATCTGCGCACCGACAACCCGCGCGTCTGGGCGGCCGGGGACGTCACCGGGCACCCGCAGTACGTCTACGTCGCCGGGGCGCACGGCAGCGTCGTGGTCGACAACGCCTTCGACGACGCCGGGCGCACACTGGACTATCACCACCTGCCCGCGGTCACCTTCACCACACCCAGCCTCGCCTCGGCCGGGCTGACCGACGTCCAGGCGGTCGAGCAGGGCTATGCCTGCGAGTGCCGGGTGCTGCCGCTGGAATACGTGCCGCGGGCGCTGGTCAACCGCGACACCCGCGGCGCGATCAAACTCGTCGCCGAACAAGGCTCCGGGCGGTTGCTCGGCGCACACGTGCTGGCCGCCGGCGCAGGTGACGTGATCGCCACCGCCGTCTACGCCCTGGCCAACCGGATGACCGTGCACGAGATGGCCGGCCTGTGGTGCCCCTATCTGACGATGGCCGAGGGCCTCAAACTCGCCGCCCAAACCTTCACCCGCGACGTGGCCAAGCTCTCCTGCTGCGCCTCCTGAAACCCGGCCCTGGAAGGACTGACTCGATGCCAAAGGCCCTGAACACCATCGCGTCCACTATGGACAATGTCTTCTCGCGGCAGGACAGCCCGGCTGGATGGCTGTGGCAGCCGCTATTGCGGCTACTGGCCCGTGGCGAACCCGTCACGATCGCCGACCTCGCGGCTGCCACCGGCCGCCCCGGTGACGAGGTTGCGCAAGCGGTGGGCCGGCTGCGCGACACCGAATACGACGACGCCGGACGGATCGTCGGCTATGGCATCACGCAGCGCCCGACGCCGCACCGTTTCACCGTCGACGGCCACCAGCTCTACACCTGGTGCGCCCTGGACACCCTCATCTTCCCCGCCACCCTCGGCCGATCCGGCCAGGTTGAATCCCCCTGCCACAGCACCGGTGCGCCGATACGGCTCACCGTCGAGCCCGACCGAGTCAGCGATGTCGAGCCCGAGACCGCGGTGGTCTCCATCGTCACGCCTGACGACTTGGTCTCGGTGCGGGCCTCGTTCTGCAACCACGTGCACTTCTTCGCCGACGCCGACGCCGCGGCGACCTGGCTCGCTGAGCACCCCGGCGGATCGGTTCTCCCGGTCGCCGACGCCTATCAACTCGGCCGGCGACTGGACGCCGCTCAATCCGAGGAGCCCGAGTCCGGAGGGTGCTGCTGACGCCCACCTTCGCCGCCCGAACCATCAATGCCGAGAAGGGACACCCACTGTGAGTACGGACTTCGATGTGATCGTGATCGGCGCCGGTCCGGGCGGCGAGACCGCGGCCTCCCGCCTGCACGCGGGTGGACGGCGGGTCGCGTTGATCGAGCAGGAACTGGTCGGCGGGGAGTGCGCCTACTGGGCGTGTATCCCATCCAAAACCTTGCTGCGCCCGCCCGAGGCCCGCGCCGAAGCCGCGCACGCGGCCGGCCTGTCCACTCCGACGCAGGACTGGGCGGCGCTGCGGGACTACCGCGACTACATGATCCGCCACCTCGACGACACCGAGCAGGTCACCGGATACGAGAAGCAGGGCGTCACCGTTGTCAAGGCCACCGCGGCCCTGGTGGGCCGGGACCCATGGCGGGTGCGGGCCGGTGGCCGCGAACTCACCGCCGAGCACGTGGTGATCGCCACCGGCTCCGACGCGATCCGCCCACCCATCGAGGGCCTGGACGAGGTCAGTGTATGGACCAACCGGGAAGCCACCACCCTGCGCGAGATCCCCGAGCGGGTCGTGATGATCGGCGGCAGCGCCGTCGGGATCGAACTCGGCCAGTTCCTCGCTCGTATGGGCGCCCAGGTCACCCTGATCCAGCGCGGCGACCGGCTGCTGGACCGGGAAGCCCCCCGCGTCGGGGACATCGTCGCCACCCACTTGCGCGCCGACGGCATCGACGTCCGTCTCGGCCGGCAGGCCACCGCCGCGCGCCGCGACGGCGCCGATACGGTGATCGACCTCGACGACGGCGCCACCGTGCGCACCGACGTCGTCGTGCTCGGCGCCGGACGCCGCCCCCGCACTCACGGGCTCGGCTTGGAGACTGTCGGGATCGCACCAGACCCGCGCGGCGCGTTGAAGGTCGACGAGCACTGCCGCGTCACCGCCGGCCTGTGGGCGCTCGGCGACGTCACCGGAGTCGCACTGTTCACCCATGTCGCCATGTACCAAGGACGGATCGTGGCCGACAACATCCTCGGCACACCCCGCCATGCCACCTACAGCGGCATCCCGCGCGTCGTGTTCGCCCAACCCGAGATCGCCGCTGTCGGCCTGACCACCGACCAAGCCCGCCAGCGTGGCCTCGACATCGCCACCACCGAACTCGACCTCGCCCAATCGATCGCGCGGCCCTGGACCTACGAAACCGACCCCGCCGGCACCCTCGGTCTCATCGCCGACCGCACCCAGCGGACGCTCATCGGAGCTTGGGCCATCGCACCCCAAGCCGGGGAATGGATCCACACCGCCGCGCTCGCCATCCGCGCACAGATCCCGATCGACACGCTGCTCGACGGCGTCGCCCAATTCCCGACCTACACCGAGGCGTACCTCGCCGCCCTCGAACAGCTCGACCTTTAGACCACCTAGCGCTCCCGCTGAGGGGTCCGCCTTGCGTTGCGGGCAACGGCCCGAACGTCGCGCGTTCGACCGCGGTCGCATCGGGCTGGCGCCGCATCCTTGGCTGGCCATCGCAGCAACCGCACCTTCACTGTGGTGGGAGCCGAATCCGACCAGCCGGACACCGCAGGCACGGTCAACGACGGCTTGCCTGACCTGGCCGGGAGCCGGCAGTTAACGTTCGTCGTCGCGGTTTCGGCCCGCGCGACTTGCCAACTGGTGACCTCGCCAACTGCGCGCCAGGACCTGCTCGTTAAGTCACACCGCTTTGTAACGGCCGCCGACCGGCACGCCTTCACGCTTGGTCACTGCACCGAAGGGCATTCGTCCTGACTAAATAGTGCCCGGTAGCAGCAGTCGAAGCTGAGCCGGGATAACGCCGCGAGCAACGGCCGGCGCGAAGTCTGCACTTGGCTGCCCATCCACGAGTGGACCGAAACGGAGGTATGGCAACACATTCGCGCGAGCGATGTGCCCTATCACCCCGCTTACGACGCCGGAATGACCCGGTTGTCGTGCTCTCTGTGCATTCTCGGGAGCCGGGCCGATCTCCTCCGCGCCGCCCGACTTCGGCCAGACCTTGCGGCCGAGTACGCCCGGATCGAGGACAAGATCGGGCATCGGTTCCGCAACGACGTGTCGATGGCGGAGATCATCACGGCCGTAAATCCTTAGTGGACTGTGCCTGTTCGAAGGGCCCTCCCGAGATCCGATAGTCCGCTATTTGTGTCACTAACTCTGAGAACGATTGAGGTTTGCCATGCCTGCATCCGATGACATCGTCCGCGCACGACTGTTCTTGATGCGCGCGACTGAGCCACCCACGCAATCCGTCGGCGCCTACACCGCAGTTCACGGCCCCGTGGACGCCGCCGACCGCATCCGCGCCGGTTGTGCACCCCCTGCGGTGCTCGCCGAAGTCGTCCAGCCCGAGCCCGATCTACGCGGCGACCTCGTCGCACTCGAGGCGGGCCATGCCAGGCTGCTCACCCCCGAGGACGACAACTGGCCGAGCGCGGCCCATGACCTGGCCGCTTCCGGTACAGGAGCACCGCTGGGCCTGTGGGTGCGCGGTGACCCACAGCTCGGAGTTCTCACCGCCGGTCCGGTGGCAATGGTCGGCTCACTGGCGGCCAGCCCGTATGGCGAGTACGTCGCTGCGGAACTCGGGCGAGGCATCGCAGACCGGGACATCGCCGTTGTCAACGGCGCCGGGTTCGGGGTCGAAGCCCATGCGCTGCGGGGCGCCCTGAGCACCTCCGGACGCGGTCGGTGCCTCGTCGTGCTGGCGTGTGGTATCGATGTCGCGTGCCCCACCGAACACGGTCCGCTATTGTGGGAGATCGCCGATTCCGGCGGAGTCCTGGTCACCGAATACCCCCTCGGCACGAAACCTCGCCGCACCCGTGCCTACGCACGGCAGCGCCTGGTCGCCGCGCTGAGCGAGGCCACCGTGATCGTCGAGGCCGGCCGACGCAGCCCGGCCGTGGCTGTAGCGCGTACGGCTTCGAGGCTGGGCCGCCGCGTCTACGCAGTCCCAGGCCCGGTCACCTCGGCGAAGTCCGCCGGGACGAACGAGCTGCTGCGTACCGGGATGGCTACCGCTGTCACCTGCGCCGACGAGGTCACCGTCACCCGCGGACTCCGATGACTCGCCGGAACCCGTTAGACCAGGTCAGCAGGGATGTCGTGACCAGGAATCGCTGGTCACGACACACCCCTGCTGGCCGCGGGCTGTCTCGGTAAGGTGTCTAGGGCGACACGGCGGCAGACAGATGGTCAGCCAAGCCCGGAGATCGGCCAAACCTGGCCACGCGAGAGAGGGCCGCAGATGGACAAGGACGAGCACATCGCGCAGCTGCGCGCCCGCCGGCACCGCGTGGAAGCGATCGAGACCACGTTGGAGAGCATCCGGGACGTGGAAAGCTCGCTGCAGGAGATGAAAGAGATCCTGACCAAGCAGCTGAAAGTCGAACGCACCGAACGGCTCGCCGACATCCGGGAAGCCGACAAGGCAGGTGTGCCGAAGACCAGAATCTCCAAGGAGGTCGGCCTCAGCCGCGCGAACCTCTACAACCACCTCAAAGGCGCCCCGGCTGACGAGTAGTCCGCCGGGCTGTCCCGGCCCGCAGAGACAGACATCGAGTAGCGAGATGGTCACGTTCTACCAGGCCCGCTTCGACTACTACCGGGCGAAGCCGAGGTGAAGGTGTTCATTCCCGACGACCGATTCGTCGCGGACGACCGTGTGACTGCTGCCGCCACATGGGACTCGCTCTTGGTCGAGCACGGGTACGAGCTGACCCACGGCTGGACTCACGCGTCTGGACGATTGTCGGAGACCAGGATCATGCGCCGGAACTCTCCGGGACGTCACGAAAGGTCTTCCCGGTGCCGCCGACCAATTGGTAGAAGACAACGCGACTATGCGTACCTATCCGCAGAGCTGGCCTCCTCGCTGCCGGTAGAACTCCACAGGGTCGACGGCCTGCCCGTTGGCCTCGATCTGCAGGTGAAGATGCGCTCCGGTGGAAGCTCCCCGGTTGCCGACTGCGGCGATCGGCTGGCCGGCTTGAACGGTTTGCCCTTCGCGGACGAGGTTGTGGTCGTTGTGCCCGTAGATCGTCACGATCCCGTCCGCGTGCTGGATTCTTACCCACAGCCCGTAGCCGGACGCCGGTCCTGAGCTGATCACCGTTCCGGCGTTGGCCGCCAGGATCGGTGTACCGATGGGCGCACCGATGTCGAGTCCTTTGTGGAACTCGCTACCGCGGTACCCGAATCTGGAGGTGCAGGTGCCGCGGGTCGGAGGCGTCCAGCCGCCGGTCAACGCATTGGTTGTGCAGGTGGCGCCTTGTACGGCCCCGACGACCTGGCGGGCTGCTTGCTCGAATTTCGCGTAGCGGTCGGGAAAGCCCGACCGCTGTACAGTCTGGGCAGCCACGGTGACGGGCATGTTCTGCCAGTTCGGCAACGCCAACAGATGCCGGTAGAACTGCTCGCTGCTATAGGTGGGGTCCATGATCTGCGCGACGGTTCCCCAGCCCTGCGACGGCCGCTGCTGGAACAAGCCGACGCTGTCGCGGTCGCCATAGTTCAGGTTCTTCAGCTTCGACTCGGTCATCGCCGTTGCTACCGCGACGACCCAGCCCTGCTCAGGAACGTTCATCCGTTTGCCGACGGCGACAATCGTCGCCGCGTTGCCCATCTCCTGCGCGCCATACCCCGCCGCCGAGGTCGCGGTCGCCCCGGCTGGTGCGCAGTTCACGCCACCAGCGGAACTGCTGGAGCTGCCGAAGACGGCTTGGACAACGGCGATGGCGCCGCCGCCGATGAGGAGAATGAGCACGAAGACGAACCCGGCACCGGTCGCGGCGATCTTGCCCATGCCGACATCACCTCCGTGGACGCACGGGATTGGGCGGTGGCATCGGCGAGGGTGGCGCCACGTCCGGGCGCGCGGCGGCAGACGTGACTGCCGTGGGACGTTGTCCACCGCGAGGCGCCGAAGCACCCAGGCTCGGCCACAGGGCGGGCAGGTTGGCCAGTGCGACCCGCCCGCTGGCGCTGGACTCGTCGACGCGGCGCCAGCGGGGCGCGGCCATGTCGAGTGGGTCGGCGCTGGCTTCGCCGCTGGTGGTCGCGACCGGCACGCGTGCGGGGCGGTCGAGCGCGCGCAGCGCCTCGGCCAGGGCCTTGCGGGCGTTGGCTTCGCGGGTGGCGCTGGGCAGCCACACCAGGACCGGAGTGGTGATGCCTGTGGCGTCGGCCAGGCGCTCGTAGCGGGCTAACTTTCCCGCCAGCCGGGATAGTTGCTCGGTGCCGAAGTCGAACTCGATGAACCACTCGACCTCCCTGCCGTTTTCCTGCCAGCGTCCGTAGCCGTCCGGGGTGACGATGTCGCCCCAGTGCCGGCCACAGCGGGCGGCCGACCACCATGCGGCGAGCACGCCAGCGGCACCGGGCTGACGTGCTCGGCAAATCAGGGTGGTGAACAGTCCGTTGCAGCCCACGGTGTGCGCCAGCTGCAGGGAGAAGGCGCGTCCGATCTCGCGTTCGCGGCTGTAGCCGAGTTCCTTGGGATCGATGCCGTCTTCGCGGGCGAGGGCGACTGCCCCGGCGGTGTCGAGGACGTAGTACATCGGGTGCGAGCCGCGGTCGCGGTGCGGCTGGAACCGGTGCACCACGCCCCATTGGTAGAGGTTACGCAGGCGCAGGTTCGCTGCGCGGCGCCCGGCGAAGGCGATGTCGATGATCTGGGTGCTGGTGAGTACGTGGTGCTCGAACAGCATCCGGCACAGCCACCGGTCGCGGTCGGTGAGATGCCGGGCCAGCCACGCGTGATGCTCGGCGGAGTTGAGTACCCGCGCCGCGGGACGTTCCGGCCGGTGCGAACGCAGTTGCCGCTGCTGTGTGGGGTTACTGACCATCGTGACGAGCACCTCCAACTTCGCAGGGCGGAGCAACGCACTGCGGGAACAAACGAGCGGGTAAGTCAGGCCGCGCGCCGGGGATCGAACGCCACGGGCTGGACGTTCTCGGCTGGTGGTGGTGTGCTCCGCGGTTCGTTGTTCGCCCGCGCGAGCCGACGGATCTCCTTGGCTCGACCGGGAATCGCGGGTGGAAGCTTCTCGGTGACCGCGGTGAACGGGGGAGTTTCCTCGCTATCGAGCACCAGCCGCGCGGCGATGTGGAACCGGCCGAGATTGGCGAGATCGTGCTCGGAAAGCCGCGGCGCGGTGTGCCGGGCCAAGTGACGAGCGTCCTCAGGCGACGCCGAGAAAATGATCTTCGAGCGGGCGTTGGTGCTGATGCCTTCCTCCAGTTCGCGCGGCAACTGCCGCAGGTACTGGTGGGCGAGCGTCATCGACATCCGGTAACCCCGGGCTTCGGCGAGCATGTCCTCCATCGGGTACGCCAGATTGAGGAAGTTGTGGCACTCGTCGATGTAGAGCGAGGCGTCGTGCCGGTCGCGCTGCGGAATCCGGGCACGCCGGGTCGCGGCTTGCCATGTCCGGGCCACGACGATCGAGCCGATCAGCCGCGCGGTATCCATTCCGAGCGCGTCCTTGCCCAGGCGCACCAGGCAGATTCCGCCGTCGAGCACCGCGTCCATGTCCACGGTGGATTCGCCGCCGGCGAGGGATGCCCGCACGAACGGGCGCAGCAGCAGGCCGCGGAGCTTGTTCATCAGCGGCGCGACGACCTGTGCCCGGCTGGCGTCGGACAGATCGTCGTACCAATGCCAGAAGCCGGTCAGGACATCGTCGGAGATCTGTTCGAGCGCACGCTGCCGGAAGGCGGGCACCGTCAACAGTTTCGGCAGGTCGATCAGCGTGGGCGTTCCGGGCAGCTCGCGCAGCGTCAGCAGCCCCGAGCGCAGGATGTCCTCGGTACGCGGGCCCCAGCTGGAGGCGTACACGTGGGAGAAGATCGAGACCAGGTTGTCCACCGTGCGGGCGGTGTCGTCGCCTTCGAGCGGGTTGAGCACCGGCGGGTGGGATCGGCTGTCGGCGTCGAAGAGCACCACCTTCTCCCCGAGGCGCGCGGGCAGCCGCATCAGGGTGTCGGCGACCAGGTCGCCCTTGGGGTCGATGACGACCAGCCCGCGGCCGGCGTCGGCGTCGTCGAGGATCATCCGTGCCATCAGCTCGGACTTGCCCGAGCCGGTCGCACCCAGGATGTGCAGATGATGGCGCGCGTCGGCGACGCGCAGCCCCACTGGCCGGGAGCGGCCGGAGTCGGTGATCCCGATCGGTTTCACTCCGACGCCCTCGGTGGCGATCCCCGGTGGCGGCGGCACCGCTTTGGCTCCGGCACGCTGCAGACCGGGCACGGCCTCGTCGGTCGGGACGTGCGCGAGCGCGGCTAGCTCGGCGATCGAGAGTAGATCGCCGGAGGTGAGGCGTCGTTCGGCCACGGCCCGGATGGAGTTGGTGAGCCGGACGCGACGGTAGAAGTTGTGTTCGCTGTAGGCCGCGAACGCGCTGGCGATGGCATGCCCGCGTCCGCGCAAGTGTTCACGCACCGGAACCCGCTGCGCACCGGTGGTGTGCTCGTCGACCAGGGTGGCCACGGCATACCGGATGCGGGTCTCGTACTGGGAGCTGCGCTGCTTGGCCACGATGACCCGGTCCTGTGCGGAGTTCTCCAGCGAGGTCTGGTGATCGACGACCGGCTGCTTCGCGGTCGTGCTGGGCTTGCGCGAGCCGGTGTGCGGGGTGATCAGGTCCAGGAGGCGCCCGGCCAGCCGGACCGAGCTGCCCGTGCGGACCCGGCGGGCGGCTCGGCGGGCTTTGCGGACACGAGCGCCGGTGACCGGGCGCGCGAGGATCTGCACCACGGCACGTTCGTGGGTGGCCATGCCGACCGGGGCGCCCAGCAAGGCGCGGACGGGATCGGCGGGGAAGTCCGACCGGATGGGCAGTGCCTCGCTGCGGGCCAGGCGCAGTTCGCCGCCCACGGCCTCGACCGCTTTGCCCGGCGGAGTGGACAAGGGGATCGGCGGCTTGGCCGGTGTGGTCCGGGTGTGCGCGCCGGGCCAGGCAGCCTCGATGGCGCGCTCGGCCATGCCGGGCGGCACGACGCCTGGCAGCCACAGCCGCAAGGCGACCCCGGCGTGGGAAAACACGTACTCCCACACGATGTGCGGCTGGCCGTGCATCCGCCGTTTCCAGCCGGATCGCAACAGCCCGACCAGGTTGGAGTACAAGGCTGCCGCGCCGTCCGGATCGACCGTGGGCGGAGCCAGCACTGTGACCACCCGGGCGTCGGCGGCCATCCGGTTGTGGCATCGGCGGGCCCACCACCGTCGCCCGACCACGACGCCAGCCACCGCCAGGGCAACGGCCGGCGCGACGAGTGGCCCCCAGGTCAGTGCGAAGTCTCGCAATGCCGCGACGACGGCACCCACTGCGGCACCTGGATCGCGGAGGTAGTCCTGCAACGGTGACGCAAGCGTCCTCGCCGAAGCGACAACAGACTGAGTGGATGACATCAGAAATCCCCTCTCGCAGGGAAAAGTTGAAAGGATGCGGATTCAGGCCGCGTAGCGCTCGGCGTCGGCGCTCGGTTCGCCTTCCGGCATCGGGGTAGGAGCGGACGGGTCGTTGGGCACGAGTCGCAGATGACGGCGCCGCTTGTGTGCCCGTTCGGCGTCGATCTCGGCCTGCCACTGCGACAGCCGTCGCCCGCCCATGCGCTTGAGGAACTGCGGGATGCGGTTCGCGGGCACCCCGACCAATCGCGGGCCGAGTACGGCGAGCAGATCCGAGGCTTCCTGCGACGACCACCCGGCGGCCTCGGTGATGGCGTCCTCATCGGGAAACACATCGGCGATCCGGTCACGGTCGGGGTCGATCAACGAATCCTCGCGACCGCCGTAGCTGTATAGCCACAGGAAGTTCTCGGGCGGGTCCGGTTCGATCAGCCGCTTGAACCGCCGAACTTCCTTGGTATAGGCGTAAAATGTCACCTGCGGGCAGGCGCGCATCACGCGACACCACGCCAAAGTGTAGGCATCGCTGAAAAAATCCCCTGCGTCGTGCACTCTGATAAATTTTCCGATGAGGCGCGGCGCCGACAGTTCGTGGATCATCGCATCTGTCCAGCTAGGTAGATCGTCCAGGACGTACGCGAGATTGGCGGTATGTTTGGCTTTTACCGCAGGGAAGAGATAGGTTCCGTTGCGCGCGTAGCAGATCCGCGCGCACGCGCTCGCCGCCGGGCAGGTCACCTGCGTCCGGCCATCAGGCAGCCGGGCGGCCAGCGCAGGTAGCGTCCAGTTCCATACACCGATCGCGCGCATCTCTCGGTTCTGCGTCAGCAACCGGGCTGGCCGCGCCGGAACCGTGGTTACCCTGGCGGAAGAAGACATACGACACCTCGCAAAGGAAAATCAGGCGAGCAAAGAAATTGGGCAGAAATGATGGTGCTTGAAGCGATCCGCAGCGGCGGGGCGGGTTACGCTGCGCTGTCGAGGTCGACGTGCCCGTCGGCGTCCGCGTCGAGAGCCAGCTCAGTGTCGTGAACGCCGAGGTCCACAAACGCGCCGTCGTCCGTGCTAGATTCGTGGTCTGCGTACTGCGCCAACTCGGCCGGATCTGTAGTGATGAGCGCGTTTTCCTGCGGCGACGCCAGCGACTGGAACGCGACTCTCTGCGTCCCGGTCGAGAGCAGACCTTGTCCCTTGTCCGCGGAAATCAGGAACTGCTTCTCGCCTTCGGACAGGTTGAAGGTCGCCACGATCTCATCGATTGCTTGCGGCGCTTGGCGTAAAAGAATCTGCGTCGCGGCGTTGGCGATGATCGCCTTACCCAGTTCCGTCCCGAGGACGTCGCCGACATCTTGGGTCGCGATCGTCAAGCCCGCCCAGTGTTTCCGGGCTGCTTTAGCCATGCGGTGCAGAAACCGCGCTCCGGCAGGGTCCTGCATGAGCAGCCATGCCTCGTCGACCGTGATCAGCCTTGGCCGCCGGATGGCCGGGTTGGACACCCGCCGCCACACTGTGTCCAGCGTGAGCAGCGTGCCGATCGGCCGGAGTTCGTCGGGCAGGTCACGCAGGCTGAACACGGTCAGGTGCCCCTCAGCCCTGGTCGTGGTCGACCCTGAGAACATCGTGGAGAACGCGCCCTCGACGAACGGGTGCAGCCGGGCGCCCAGGTCCGCCGCGACCGGGTCCGCGGTGCCGGTGAGGACCGCGGCGAGATCGGCCAGCAGCGGCGCCTGCCGGCCCCAAGTCCGCGGGTCGCTGGTGATCCCGGCCTGCTGATAGGTGGCTATGATCGCCCGGTCGAGCACGGCTCGTTGCTGCGCGGACAGGTCGGTGCCGAGCAGCACCCCGATGACGGTGTGCAGGAACAGCGCCCGGCGCGTCAGGGCGTCCTTGGGTGCGGTGCGGCGCCCGTCCGGGCGCACCGCGATCGGCAGGTCGAACGGGTTGATGCGGACATCGGCGTCACCGAGGTGGATGTAGGTGCCGCCGATGGCCTCGCACAGCCGCCGGTACTCGTCCTCCGGATCGATGATGGACACCTCGACCCCGCGGTAGAGGCTGCGCAGGGTTTCCAGCTTCACCAGGTAGGACTTGCCCGCCCCGGAGCGCCCGAGTGCCACCGCGTTGTAGTTGTCGGCGGAAAAGCGGTCCCAGTGCACCAAACCCTGCGATCCGACGTTGAACCCGTACAACACACCGGCCGGTGCGGCGACACTGGTCGGGTCGGAGGGAGGAAGGTCCGGCGAGGTGAAGGGAAACGCGGCTGCCAGAGCACTGGTGTCGAAGGTCCGGCGCATGCCGATGAGATCCAGCGCCAGCGGCAGGGTGGACACCCAGCCCTGCAACGACCGGTAAGTGGTCGGCTGGGCGTTCATTAGCAACGACGCCGCGAGCGCCCGTACCGCGGCCACCTGCTCGGTGAGATCCGCTTCGCTGGTGGCGTGCACGGTCAGATACAGCCCGAGCCGGTACAACTTCCCTTCGCCGCGGGCGACGCGGGAGGACAGGTCATAGGCGTCCTCGGTGGCTGCCTCGACCATCGGGTCCACCAACCGTCCTTTGTCCGACGTGTGTCGCCGCCCTGACTCCAGCTTGGATAGCTGACGCTTGAGTCGATTGGCGGCGGTGACGGGATCGATCGGCTCGATGTGCAGCGACACATCGACACGGCCGGGATAGGACAGCAGCGGTTGTAGCCATCCTGCGTGGACTTCGCGGGGATACCCGGTGATCGCGAAGGACGAGACCCATTCGCCACCGATCTCCAGATGCCGGGGCGCGACCGACAGCGAATCCGGCGTGAACGCACTGGCCCTTCCCAACGGTGCGTTCACGTTCTGCGTCCCGCGGCCTCGAGGACGGCCAATTTTCCGGCTCATAGGTCACCGCCCTCCCAATCATCAAGAGCCGTCGTCTCTAGCGCCGCGCTGCTGCCGAGCCCGCGGCGGCTGGCCGTACTCCGGTGCCGGACTGGCGGCTCGTCGTCGAGGTCCGAGGCAGCGGTGGTGATCACCTCGTCCGCGCCGGCCAGCCCCGTCGAGGGCGGGATCAGGCTGTCGGGGTTGCACGCGGTGGCGAGTACGGCGGTGGCCTGGCCCGCGTCCAACGGCGTCACCGTGATCCCTGCGGGGGCAAGCAATTCGGTCGCCTCACCCAGCCGCCGCACGAGCCGGGTTTCCGCCGAGCGCCGCGCAGTCTCAGTGACCTCTCCGTCCCGGCCGCGGGCACGCCGAGCCCACAGCGCGGCAAGCGGGGACGCTCCGCCGAGCCCGTCGGTCGGCCCGGTCACGCGGACCGGCTCCCGCAGCACCAGCAACACCTGGCGTCGCAACAAATCAGTGGAGCGGCGCAACTGGTCGAGATAGGTCGCGTGCTCACGCGCTGCCGCTTCGAGCATCGGATGCGGCAAACCAGGGGCGGCCTCGCGAAGCTCGTTGATCTGCCCGCTCAGGTCTAGCCGTTCGGCCCGGATGAGTACTTGCACCGGCGCGGAGATCGAATGCAGATACCGGCCGAACGACGCGACCAGCGCCTCCTGCTCGCCGGGCGTGCGCAGCGCGAAATTCACCGTGCTGGCCACTGCGACCATGGCTACCCCGTCCGTGCCGAGGTCGATGACACCGGCTTCGGTGACTCCTTCCGCGGGCAGCCGCAGCGCGGCCGGAGATACCTCCGACTCGCCCGCCACACCGGTGGCATCGGTCGCGGTGATGCGGCTGGTCAGCCACTCCGGCGCGGCCTGCACGCCTTCGGGCGCGGCGACCCGATGGCGGGGTTGCAGCCTCTGGCGGATGGCTGCGAGCAGAAGCCGGTCAAGGCTCATGCCGTCGCGCTGGCCCAACGCCAGCACCGCCGCAGTGACTCCAATCGGGATCGCGACGATCAGGAAGATCGGTAGAGGTACTGCGTTGCGGGCTAGGGACCAGGCGCCGTAGAGCACGATCCCGGTGACCGCGAGGATCGCCAGCTGACGGGCGGTGAGATTGACTAGGACACGGTCTTCGCGATCGACATCAGACGGTATGCGTACAGGCTGGGTCATGACTTCTCACCTCCACGGGGCGGGGACTTCGGCGGCGCCAGTGGCGGGGTCGGCGCCCGGAATGTGACCGGCGGTACGGACGGGGTGCGCGGGCGGGCGTCCCCGATGCGCGGCTCCGGACGTGCGGCCCGGAACACCGGTGCTGCGGGTGGCGCGGGCGCTGGCGTGACCGGTCGGGACACGTGCCCGGGTTCCGGCGTCGGCGGCTGGAACCGCAAGTGCGGCGGAACCGCCGCCACCGCGACCGGTCGAGCCGGGGGCGCGGCACCACCGGCTCGGCGTGGCGCACCAGCAGCTTGGAACCGGGGAGCCGTCGCGGCCTGCCGGTCCCGCCGCCTGGCGGGCGGCGGGACCGGAGTAGCGGGCTTGGATGCGGAACTGAATTCGGGCATGACGGGTCCTTGGGTGGCCGGGGTGACGGCCGGGTCGTGGGTGGTCTTCTGCGGACCGGGTTGCAGAAACTCCGGTCGCTGTGAGGGCGGGCGCGGCTGCTGGGCAGCACGGGCGCGGTCGGCGTCGTAGGCCGCCTGCAACCGCTTGTTGACCGCCTGCGGTGTCGGCGCGATCCGCGGCTGAGCTGGCCACGGTGGATCGGCAACAGCACCGCCGCGGCCCCCGCCGCCTGTGCCGCCCTTCCCGCCACCGGCGACGGCGCCTGCTTTGCCAAACCCACCGGACTTGCCCGCGATAGCACCGAACGTTTTCGCCGCGATGTACGCCTTCGCGAGTCCGCCGAGGAAGGAGCGGCCGGTGCCGAGTTTGGTGGCGGAGAGGAACCAGAACGGGATCTTGAACAGGATGTAGAGGAGCCCGAGGACGGCGAAGAGCATCATCAGCCCGCCGCCGATGGAGGTGAACAGCTTCGTGCTGCCGTTGAGGAAGGTGTTGACCGCGACGAGCAGTGTGAGCGATTGCGCGATCTCAATGCCGAGCGTGGCGGCGAGCGCACGCCAGCCCCAGCGGGCGATGCCGTCGGTGTGGGGGAGGGCGTGGCAGGCGACCCACAGCGGGGCGGAGACGGTCAGGAGCAGCGTGAGGATCACCCGCACCACGTAGACCAGCAGGAGCGCGATCACCGCGATGACCAGGACGACCTGCAGCAGGATCATGAACAGCCCGCCGGATGCCATCGCCGAGTAGGCGCCGCCGATCGACTTGGTCAAGTTGTCGCCGAGTTGTGGCGGATCGACTCCATCGGTGAGAACCGCGGTGGACAATGCGTTGGCGAACCGGATTGCCTTGTCGATGAGGAACAGCGACAGCATCGAGGCGAAGAAGGAGACGATGAGCCGTGGCGCGATCTCCTTGATCGAGTAGCGGCTCTGGATCGACTCGTGCGACATCACGATGATCCCGCCGATCATGATCAGCCCGCTGTAGCAGGCCAGCACGATCAGCCAGGAGTTGTTCCACAGGTTCGTCACTCCGGGCAGCGAATCCAGCGTCGGCGTGGTGAACGCGGTGTCGCCCAGCAGCTTCAGAAGCGGGTCGAGGGCGGACTTGACCAGCTCGCGGAACACCGCGTTGATGGCCTTGTTGATGCAGCCTTCGATGCTGGTGATCCCGCAGTCCGGGTCGTCACCGTCAACTCCCGGGCCGGACTGCTCTGGAGCTGTGGATGGCGGGGGAGTACTGGGTTGCGGGATGCAGCCTTCTCCGGTGCACGGCGTGGTGGTGTTCGTTTGCGGTGCAGTGCTCGGGCCGCTGGGTGTGCACCCGATCTGGCCGGGGAAACAACTGGTCGGTGGCGGTAGTTCGGTGATTGGCGGCAATGGGGTCGTCGGCGCCGGCGGATGCGGCGACCCGGTCGGGAAGTGACATGTCGGGTCCGGTGAATCCGGTGCGCACGTGTGTCCAGGCGGGTTGGTCGGCAGGGGCAAGGGCGGTGGTTGCTGCGCGACGGCGACCGCGGCTTGTTGCGCGTCGCGTGGCGCGAGCTTCTCGGGCGTTACCCACGCACCGACCGTCAGCAGGCAGCCGAGCACCACGGCCACCGGCTGCACCAACCGATGCCGGCGGCTGCGAGCGTGTCCTTCCGGGATGGGCGGGGTGAGCAGGACCCGCTCCCGGTGCCCCCGGGTCGCTGAGCGCACGCCAGGCGCGCCGCGATCGCGGCGAGGTCGGGTCTTGGCCATGACCTCAGGCCCCGACAATCCCGCGCAGGATTTCCACGGCGAGCGGCGCTAGTGCCGCCAATCCGTAGCCCCATGCTGCGTTCCTGAAGCACCCTTTCGCCTTCTCTGTTTCGCCGGGGTTGCCTCCGGCCAGGAGGTACCGGACCCCGCCGACAGTCAGGAACACCGTCGCCAGGCCGGCCAGGATTCCGACCAGCCAGTCGCGGATGTTGGTGAAGACCTGATCGACACTGGTCGCGAGCGCGAGAACCTGCGTTGATGCCTGTGCCGCATCCGCGGTGAGCGCGACCGCGCTGAGGACCACCACGGCGATAGACCGGGACATCATGCGGCGCGCGGACGGCGGTTGAGAGGTCCTATGACGTGGCCGTGCGCCACCCGTGCGTGCCACCGGCCGCGAGCAGTTGGTGACGTCCGCGCGAGGCTGTGTCTGATCGGGTGCGTTCGCCGCGTGTGGGCGCGACGGCACGGTGGTCTGCTGGATCTGGGGATGGGGTGTCACGCGCATCGGCGCACCTCCGAAGTCGGCTCGTGCTCGGCGGTACGCGGGGAGCCGGGTGGGATCTCCCCGCACCCCAAGAGGCCGGATTTCGGGTCGTTTTTCGACACCGCCCGTGACGATTTTTTGGAATCGGTCGGCCAGCCGTTGCGCAGACGGCCGCTCACAGCACGTGACAAGTGCGGCTTTTCCTCGGCGGGAGCGTCCGGTGAGTCGACGACCAAAGCGGCGACAGCTGCGTCGGCGACGGGGTCTTCGGAGTCGGTGTTGGCGAGCTGATCGCGCAGCCACGTGACGAGTCGGTCTTCGGCTCGATCACGGGCTTTGAACGCGGTCTTGAGCGCGGTGTTGTGGCGCTGCGCCCAGTCGGTCACCGAGGTTTCGCCGAGCCGTGTCGCCGAGATCAGTTCCGCTTCAGCGGGGGTGAGAATCTGTTCACCGACCGCCCGTGCGAGCACCAAGTCGGGGTGTCCGTACGGCGGGCGCGGCGCCGCGGAGTGATAGCCCGAGCCTGCCGGCATCGGAGCATCGAGCGACTCCTCCAATGCTTCTTGTCCGGCGCGGCGCGCGGCGAAGTGCAGCCGGACCGCGATGGCCGGGTCGGCCAGATCGACCGTCGAGAGCGCGTGAACAAACCCGGCGAGCACGGCCGCGTGCGCGTCCGCGCGATCGCCGCGATACCGCGCTGCCAGCCATCGCGCACTCGAGGCCAGTGACGGCAGCGCCATCCCGACGCACGCCACCGTCCAGGCACCCCCGCGAGCACGGGAGCGCAGCACCAGGTGCGCCCACACATCGTCGCGCGTGCGGGGCGGGCACTGCTTGCTCATCACCCGGTCCCGCAGCTCGTCCAGCGGCACCGGACGCCGCGGCAACCCGGCGAACCGGGCCCCGTGCACGGCCATCGGCTTCGGACCGGTGACCAGCCACCCGAAGGCGTCGCGCGCGGTGTCCAGCGGGAGCCAGTCGTGCCCCTCGTGATCGGGCCGGATAGGTGCGGAAACAGTCTCGTCGTTCGTCATTGATGCGCTCCTGACTGGAGTTGGTGAATCAGCTCCGTCAGGACGCCAGGGCGGCGACAAGAAAAGAACAAGAAAAGAACAATGATGATCTTCTTAGTAGGCGAATCCGGCTACTAAAACTGAAGCCTTGAAGGATTCAGAACCCTCCATGTGGGACGTCGTGCACCGGCGGTGTCCACGATTGCCTTAGTAGCCCTTGGACTGGTCTTTTAAGTGATCCTTAGTAGCAAGCGGCGGGTTCGCCGAGGCGGGTCTGCGGTGGCTCGGCCGGGCCGCTTTGATTCGGGTCGGAAATTCTTCTTGACCCGAGTCGAGGTGATTCGACAGCAGGCGACCCGCATCGTGCTGGGCTCGAATTCTTCCGAACACTGGGAAAGTGTCGGCGTATTCGGAATCGCGTCCCGCTGCGTGCGGCGCAGGGCTTCGGAGTTTGTGAAAAAACTTGGGTGAGCGGTGTCGAAAAACGGCCTCAAAACCCGCCTCTTGGGGTGACTTGGCAGACCACGCCGATCACACCGCGAGGAAGGCCACCGATGACTTCAACACCGCATCCCGAGCCCGGACGCCGTCACCACCGCTTGCCACATCGCGACACGGCGAGCCTCCGCCGCGGCCGGCGCCGCGCGCCACGGACCACACCTGCTACCGCAGCTGCCCGCCGGCCACGTCCGGCGACCTTCTGGCCGTTCGCCGACGCGGAGATGCTGCCCGGCACCGCACTGCTTCCCGGCTGGCTCGGACGCACGATCGTCACCCTCGTGACGACCTACAGTCGCCCCGGCGACCGCGTCCTTCTGCTCACCCCGCCGCCATCCCCGCGTACTCTCGGGCGCGCGTCCGGCGTGGCCCGCAGCGCCGAGGCGTACGTCGGTCTCGCCGAGGCGGTCTGGACCGTTGCCCGGCTCGGTCGCGGCGCCGATACCGCGACCGCGGCGCCCGCCCCCGACTACTCGGCCGAGCACACCGACTCGCCCCGCTGTGTCGGAACTGAGTCGGGGTCGCGACCCCGACTCGGTCGGCTCGGTCTGCACCCGGTGGCCGATCCGCACCCCGACTCCGCATGCCCTCCGCGTCGCGACGGGAACCGACCCCGCGGCGGGTTCGACCTGATCATCACCGCGCTCGATCCGCATGCGACCGACTGGCTCGCGCACGCCGACTGGGACGCCCTGCTCACCCCGCGCGGCCTCCTCGCGACAGTCACACACAGTGATACCTGTGATGGTCGGCTGCGCGATCCGCACGCGACTTTGCTGGACACGCTGGGTAGTCGCGGGTTGCGGTGTCTCGACCACATCGCCGTGCTCACCGCGCCCGTACCGGACACGCCGGATCGCCCCGTCACCGCGGACCGGGCGGGTGCCGCGGCCTCTGCGCCGGACGTCTCGCCGCGCGCGGTCGACGCCGCAGCGCCGCCGCTGCGCCCGGTGCACCACGACCTCGTTCTGCTCGGGCGGTTGTCGCCGGACGCGTCGGACGACGGGGCCCTCGACGGGAGGGAGACCTCGGATGTCTAAGCGCACCGGCACGCAGCTCCCCCGCCCGGCGGGGGAGCGGTCCGAAGGCCCGGTCGTGGCGTCGGTGTGGCCGACCGGGACCGACAGTCTGACGGCCCAACTGAACGAGGGCGGCTACCACGACGCCACCGGTACCGACTCCGCCCTGATGGCCCCGGCGATCGCCCGCTACGCCGTCGCGGCGCTGACCCGGCCCGGTGATGTCGTGCTCGATCCCGACTGCGGAGCGGGCACCACGATCGTCGAAGCGCTGCGAGGTGGACGGCACGCGATCGGGTTGACCGGGCAGCGCCGGTGGTGGCGCTTGGCGCGCACCAACGTCACCGCCACGAAGGCGCACGGGGTGTTCGTCGACGGCATGGTCCTCATCCTCGACCGACGCCCCGGAACGGCCGTCGCCGCGGCCACGGCCGGGCTGACCGGGCGGATCGATCTCCTCCTGACGACCCTGCGACCCGGTCCGGCTGGCGACCTCGATAGTGCGCTGGACCGGTTGCACGGGCTGCTTGCGCAGTACCGGCCGCTGCTGCGTCCGGGCGGGCACGTGGTCATCACCAGTGCCCCGAAGCGCCACCCCGTGCGCCACGACCTGCTCGACGTTCCCAGCCGGATCACCGCGGTCGCCACCGCAGCCGGGCTGGCACCGGTCGCGCGGTGTGTGGCGCTGACTGCAACGGTGCGACGAGGCCGCACGTACACCCGCGCGTCGCTGGCCCAGCGCCGTGCCGCCGCACGAGCTGAACGCGCGCTCGGGCATCCGGTCGCGCTGCCGGCACACCACACCGCGCTGGTGCTCAGGGCCAATCCCGACGCCGCCGATCCGGCTCTGAACCAGTCCCTCCCGGAGCTGCCCGCACCGCCGCGACCACACCGCCCCGGGCGCGGAACACGGCTCGACTCGGTCGCCGCCTGAGTGCGCGCCGCTTCACCTAACACCTGTCGGTGCCCCGCTCGTGAGTGAGCCGACGTGCCACGGCTCGCGACCTCAACCCACCTTGCAGAAGGAGCGAATCTCATGGACATCACCCCGCAACCGGGTCGCCGCCCGCGTCGGGTCTCATCCCGTATCAATCCTCTGCTCTATCCGTTCGTCAGCTATCGCACACGCAGGCCTGAGTCACCCACCGGATGGCGGAGGCTGCGCGAAGCCCTCACTGGATACCCGCTGGCTGCGTATGCGGACGATGACCGGCGCGAGTCTGCCGATCCGGGCGTCGACCTGTATCCGGTGGAGCTGACCAGGCGGTCGCGGCTGGCGCTGTGGCAGCGCACCCGCGACGGTTGGTGGGTAGGCCCCGCACCGTACGGCTACGCCCTGGAACATCACTGGGTGGAGCCGGAGTCCGCTCGTGCGGGATGGCGGCACCGGCTGATCGTTGATCCATTGCGTGCGCCGGTTGTGCCGCTGATCTTCGCCTGGTCGGTACACGAAAACCTCAGCGACCGCGCCATTGCCCGACGTCTTACCGAACAGCAGCATCCCCGCCCGGTCGATCCCGTGTCCGGCCGGGCACGCGCGTGGAACCGCGCGGTGGTGCACACCATCCTGGCCAACCCCGTCTACCTCGGCTACGCCGTGCGTGATCGCACGCTGCGCGGAGTGGAACAGCCGCCGGAAAACTGGACATGGTCGCGGCAGCGCAGCCACCGGGCGCTGGTCGAACCCGCCCTGTTCTGGACTGTCTACAACCGCCGTGCCCGCTGGGGCTCACCGAGCCCGGACACCGACACCACCGGACTCACCGACCAGGGCCGGGAGGCGGCATGACCCAGCATCCGACGAGCACCGCCTACTACCGCGATGAGACGGTCACGCTCTACACCGGCGACGCCACCGCCACCCTCGCCGGCCTGGCGGAAAAGTCGGTGGACTGCGTAGTCACCAGCCCGCCGTACTGGGGGCTGCGCGACTACGGGACCGGCACCTGGGTCGGCGGCGATCCCGACTGCGCCCACCTGGCCGCGGCCGGACGCGGCGGCAACATTTCCCAGTCCAAACATCCGCACCTCACCTATCCCGCGTCGGCGGCGCATCGCGGTGGCGCGCCGCAGCGCTGCCGTCGGTGCGGCGCCCGCCGCGAGGACGACCAACACGGCCTGGAGGCGACCCCGCAAGACTACGTCGACCGGCTCCGAGGTGTCTTCGCGCAGCTGCACCGCGTCCTGGCCGACACAGGCACCGCGTGGCTGAACCTGGGCGACTCCTACTCCGCCGAACCGCCCGGCCACACCGGGGACGCGATGCGTGCCAGCACCTTGTCCGGCCGGAACGCGGCAGCGCCCCTGCGGGAATCGGTGCGCCAGGCCGGGGTGGCACGCACGCGGTCACTGCCGCGGAAGAACCTGGTCGGCATGCCGTGGCGAGTCGCGTTCGCGTTGCAGGCCGACGGCTGGATTCTTCGCAACGCGATCGTGTGGCACAAACCCAACGCCATGCCCGAATCCGTACGCGACAGGGTCTCGAACCGCTACGAGATGCTGTTCCTGCTCAGCAAACAGCAGAAGTACTTCTTCGACCTCGACCCGATACGCGAACCACTCACCCGCCCCGAAGCGGTCGGTGAGGGCATCGTGATCGGCGGCGCGACCAAGGGCCGCCACGGCGGGATCGACGCGACCGCACGCCGCCGCGGCCACAGCGTGTACGGCAAATACCGGAATGCCGATCCGTTCGCCGGGAAAACGCACGGCGACGCAATGCGGCCGACCGGGGCGCGGCACTCCGCCGCGCACCAGCGTGGCAAGAACCCCGGCGACGTCTGGTCCATCACCACCCGTCCCCTCCGCGAAGCGCACTTCGCCGCCTTCCCGATCGACATCCCGTTGCGGTGCATCGCCGCCGGATGCCCGGAGGGCGGCGTCGTGCTCGACCCGTTCAGCGGCGCCACCACCACCGGCATGGCCGCACGACAGCTCAGCCGGTCCTACGTCGGCATCGACCTCAACCCGAAGTTCCACGACATCGGCCTCCGACGCCTAGGCCTCGCAACGGACGAACGGGGGAGGGCTGCGTGAACGCGTCCATCGTGACTCGTCGTCGGTATGACGATGTCAACTTCTGCACCGCTGATGCGGAAGCCGGGATCGCGGAACTGACTGACGACTCGGTCGACTGCCTTGTCACCAGCCCGCCCTCCTGGCGCCTGCGCGACTACGCTCCCGACACCTGGACCGGTGGGCTACCGGGGTGCCGCCACCGCCCGGCCAGCGCCGGAACCGCATCAGCGAACGGCAGCAGCGATCGGCGCCAGTGCCGAGACTGCGGAGCAGTGCGCGAGCACCCGCAGATCGGCCTGGAACCGACCGCGGACGAGTACATCGACACGGTGCGGGCGGTGTTCACTGCGGCGCGCCGCGTGCTCACCCCGCGGGCGACCGTGTGGATCAACCTCGGCGATAGCTACTCCACCAACTCCGACGGCTACTGGTGCACCACACCTGGCCAAGCCGGACAGCCGCACTACCGGCCACGAGCGGACGTGCCACACAAGAACCTGCTCGGCATGCCCTGGCGCCTCGCTTTCGCGCTCCAAGGCGACGGGTGGATTCTGCGGTCGGCGATCGTGTGGCACAAGCCGCACGCCACGCCCACGCCGATCCGCGACCGGCTCGTCACCCGCCACGAGATGCTCTTCCTGTTCGTCACGCAACCGGACTACTACTTCGATCTCGACCCGATCCGCCAGCCCTACACCGGTGACCGCGCCTTGCCCCGCCGAGCCCATCACGGCGGCAACAAGCCGCACAACGCCCGCGGAACCTGGCCCCGCACCCCCGCGCATGGCTGGCGCGGACGCAACCCCGGCAACGTGTGGACCATTCCACCCGACCGATCCCGCGCCGGCCATCCCGCACCGTCCCCGCTGGAGATCCCGCGCCGCTGCATCGCCGCCGGATGCCCGCCGGGAGGCCATGTCCTCGACCCGTTCAGCGGCAGCGGCACCACCGGCGTCGCCGCCCGCGAACTCGGCCGCCGCTTCACCGGCATCGACACCAACCCCGCGTATCACGACATCGCGATACGCCGGATCGCTGGACTCGATTCCGCGGCGGGAGAGAACCCCCTTACCGCGTAACCCACCTCGCCCGCCCGTGACGCGGGCGCTTCGGAGGCCCACTCGTTCGGGGCCTCCGTTTTTCGCCGATCGACGCTACGATTCCAGGCCCGCGACACCCGGGAAAGCTCACTGGGGTGCCGTGTGTGGCGGGAGGAACGACCCGACAAGGAGGCACGATCACATGTCCGTCCTGGCAGCGACCGAGGTCGCCGGCCGCCGGTCCGACGCCGTGCCCGAGCAGATCCGGGCGGCGTTCTACGGACGCGAAAATAGGACGGACACCGATTCCTTCACTCTCGGTCGAGGAGTGTAAGCGGTGGCAGGGGAAACCGAACGCCGCGATGACACCACGGGACTGCTGGTTCCTGGCGAACCACCGGAACTGATCGTAGAAATCCTTACCGTGGAAGGAATCGAGGGGAAACGGCTTGCCGCGCAGCAGGCGCGGGTGCTGTGGGAGGTGACGCAATGGCAGGCCCCGACCAGGTCCGTGCATGGGCTGGACAACGCAGCGTAGGGCCACCGCGAAGCCCGTACGGAAAAGCAGTGGGCGGCGAATCGGTTCCCGTCGCGTCCCGGCCGACATTGCTTCGCTTCGCATGGCTGGGACGTGTGTCCACACGGGACATGCAGGACCCGACCCTGTCCCTGCCGCGCCAGTTGGGCTCGTCGCAACGCGCGCTTCCTGTAGATGGCCTGATCGTCGCCCACTTCTATGACGTCGAATCCGGTCGGATGGACCTCGACGCCCGTGGGAGCGGACGTGCGCACGAACAGTTCGACATCCCGATCCCGCGTGATGGCGGCATCCAAGACCTGCTAGCCGAGGCAGAACGTCCCGATCGGCGATTCGACTACGTCATCTGCGAATCGATCGAACGCACGGCCCGGCACATGTACTACGGCACCACCATCGAGCACCGCCTGGAACGCGCCGGGGTGCGGCTGCTAGCCGCGGACGAGCCATTTCAACTGGCCGCAGTGGACGGTCGCAAACCGAAGACTGCTACGCAGGTGCTCACCCGCCGGGTCAAGCAGAGTATCTCCGAGTTCTACGTCATCGACATGCTGGAGAAGTCCTGGGACGGCTTCGCCATCCACGCCGAGGCGGGATACAACATCGGCAAACCCTGCTACGGCTACCGTGCCCGGCACGTGCCGCACCCTGTCCCCGCCAAACGCGCGAAGGGCGTCAAGAAGACCTTCCTCGAAGTCGATCCTGCGCAGGCACCCACTGTGCGCAAGATCTACAGCTGGCGGATCGACGAACGCCTCGGCTACCAAGCCATCGCAGACAAACTCAACCCGGACCCCGCTAGCTACCCGCCGCCGATCCCTGTCGACCCGAAGCGCGCCGTCGGCCGCTGGACCTACTCGAACGTGCGCGACATCCTCGTCAATCCCAAGTACACCGGGCACATGGTGTGGAACGTGCGCGGACGTAAGTCACGCGGCAACCGCGTCAACCCGGTCGAGGAGTGGATCTGGTCCGCGCAGCCCGTCCATGAACCTCTCGTCACGCTCGAGGACTGGCTGCAAGCTCAAAACGTCAGCGGACACCGGTTCGGCTCGCGCAGCACCGACAACACCAACGTCAACCACCCCCAGACCAAGCGCTCTTACCTGTTACGCACCTACCTGTTCTGCGACGCCTGTGGCCGACGAATGAACGGCAAGACCCGCCGAGGGCACGCCTACTACGTCTGCGCACCGAAGAAGGGGTACGTCCCTGACGGGCATCCCGGCCCCGGGAGTTTCTGGATCCGCGAAGACGCCATCGTCACCAAGCTCAACGAGTTCCTGTCCGCGCACGTCTTCGGCACCTACCGTCGCAGTCTGCTGGGCGACACTGCCCGGGAACTCGGCGCCGCCGCTCAGCACGAGCGGGAACAGCGCGTTGACGCCTTACGCCGCGAGATCGACGAGACCGCTCGCATGATCAAGAACCTGGTCCGCAGTTTCGCGCTGTTCGACAAGCCGACCAAGGAACTCGTTGGTGAGGTCAATAACGAGCGCAACGAACTACACGAACGCAAAACTCAACTAGAAGCCCAGCTTGCCGAGATCGAAGAGGAGAACCGGCAGGCGGCCAACCCTGATCTGCTGGACACCCTGCCGATGGGCGAGGTTCGGATCGAAGAGCTACCCGAGGATGTCGCGCGGCGGCTCTTCGAAGTCCTCCGGCTCGAACTGCGCTACCGCAAGGACGTCAACCAGATCAAGTGCACGGTCACGCTGCTCGGACCGACGGTCCCGGCGGCACGGCAGGCTGCTCATGAGGCCGTCATCTTACCGTTCGACCGTGAGAAGAAGCTCGACCAGCCTGAACGAAACAACAATAAGGACGAGGAGGACGTCATGTCTGACATCTCTCCCGTTCCCATCCTTGTGGTGCCCTCGGCAGGATTCGAACCTGCGACACCTGCCTCCGGAGGGCAGTGCTCTATCCCCTGAGCTACGAGGGCGTTGCCGCCTGAGCGACGTTGAAAGCTTAGCGCATGTCCCCGCAGGGGCTCACGAGTGGTGGTCGTTAACCGGCGCGGAGAACGCGTCCTGTGTCTCTGACCAGGGCTCAAGCTCAAGTGTGGACGTCGGTGCGGAGATCATCGGATCTGCGTAACGTCGGTGTCACCGACGAACCGGGAGGACTCGATGATCGAGCCGTTCGAAGTCCAGACCCCCGAATCCGCCATCGCTGACCTGCGTGCTCGCCTGCGCGCCACGCGCTGGCCCGAGTCAGCCACCGTGGACGACTGGGAGCAGGGGGTTCCGCTGGAGTTCGCGCGGGAGCTGTGCCGGTACTGGGCGGAGGACTACGACTTCGGTTTGGCCGACCGCGTCAACGCTTTCCCTGGTTTCAAGACCACTGTGGACGGTCTCGGGATCCACTTCCTGCACGTTCGCTCGCCGGAGCCGGACGCGACGCCGCTCGTGCTCACGCACGGCTGGCCAGGATCGGTCGTGGAGTTCCTCGACGTGCTCGGACCGCTGACCGACCCCTCCGCACACGGGGGTGATCCGGCGGACGCGTTCCATGTCGTGGCGCCGTCGCTGCCGGGGTTCGGCTGGAGCGACAAGCCGGCGTCGACGGGGTGGAACGTCGAGCGCATCGCGCGGGCCTGGGACGAGCTGATGGGGCGGCTCGGCTACGAGCGCTACGCCGCGCAGGGCGGTGACTGGGGTGCCGGAGTGACGAACATGCTCGCCAGGGTCGCGCCGGAACGGCTGATCGGTGTCCACGTCAACATGGCGGGGGTCCCGTACGACGAAGCCGTGCTGGGTGAACCGACGGCTGAGGAGAAGGCTGCGATCGCCGACCTCGCGCGATTCCGCGAGGTCGGGTCCGCGTACGCACGTCAGCAGGCCACGCGGCCGCAGACGCTCGGTTACGGCCTCACCGACTCGCCCGCGGGGCAGGCGGCGTGGATCGCGGAGAAGTTCCGGGAGTGGACCGACAACGACGGCTCGCCGGAGACCGTGCTGTCCTGGCGGCAGATGCTCGACGCGATCTCCGTCTACTGGTTCACCGCGACGGCGGCCTCGTCGGCGCGGATCTACTGGGAGAACACGAAGCAGGACGTCTCGGCCGTTGAAGTTCCTTCGGGTATCTCGATCTTCCCGCGCGAGATCATCCGGCCGTCGCGGCGCTGGGCGGAGCTGCGCTACACCGATCTTCGCTGGTACGAGGTGCTGGCCGAGGGCGGTCACTTCGCCGCTTTCGAGCAGCCCGAGGCCTTCGTCGGCCAGCTGCGGGGGTTCTTCCGGTCCCTTCGGTAGCGGTGCGTGGCGAGTCCAGGTTTCGGGAAGGCCCTCCTGGGGGATGGCTTCCGTGTGTGGCTTAAGACATGGTGAACTTAGGCTCACCTGTATTGCACATATGCGCATGTGACAATATATTCGGCCTGTCGACTTCACGAGAGGCGGAGCAATGGGTCACGGGCACGGGCATGGAACGGCCTCGCCGTCGAGCGCGTCAGGCCGCTACCTCAAGAGCCTGACGATCGCGCTGGTCATCGGCGCCGGCTTCATGGTCATGGAGTTCGTCGTCGGGTTCGCCACCGGCTCGCTCGCGCTGATCTCCGACGCCGCGCACATGTTCACCGACGTCCTCGGTGTCGGCATGGCGCTGGCGGCCATCCTGCTCGCCCGGCGCAGCGGCCCGACGCTGACCAGGACGTTCGGGTTCTACCGCGCCGAAGTGCTCGCGGCACTGGCCAACGCCATCCTGTTGTTCGGCGTCGCGGGCTATGTCCTGGTGGAGGCCATCGGCCGGATCAGCGATCCGCCCGTCGTACCCGGCCTTCCCGTCCTGCTGGCCGCGGCGGCGGGACTCGTCGCGAACATCGTCTCCTTCCTGGTCCTGCGCAAGGGCGCGGAGGAGAGCATCAACGTCCGCGGCGCCTACCTCGAAGTCCTCGCCGACCTCATCGGCTCCGTGGGTGTGCTGCTGAGCGGCGCGATCACGCTGCTGACCGGCTGGCGCTACGCCGACCCGATCATCGGTGTCGCGATCGGCCTGTTCGTCCTGCCCCGCACCTACGCCCTCGCCCGCCGCGCGCTGCGGATCCTGTTCCAGCACGCGCCGAAGGGCGTCGACGTCGCCGGGATCCAGGCCGAGCTCGGCGGGCTGAAGGGCGTCGAGGACGTCCACGACCTGCACGTCTGGACCCTGACTTCGGGTATGGAGGTCGCTTCGGCGCACCTCACCATCGCGCCGACCGTGGAGCAGGCCGAGGTGCTGACCGAGGCGCAGAACCTCCTGGCGAACCGCTACTCGATCGAGCACGCGACCCTGCAGATAGAAGTGCCCCAATGCGCCAAACGCTGCCAGGAACTCTCCTGGTGACCCCCTGACGCGTTTCGTCCTCTGAATGCGGTAGTTGGTAAAGCGAACCACCGCATTCAGAGGACGAAACGCGTCAGGGGCAGGGCGTCTGTCGTGACGAGCGGCGCGACTGTGTGGATTTCGGGTCGTCTGACGCACCAAAATCCACACAGTGCCCCCGGTTGGGCCGCCTGAATGCGGTGGTTGGTAAAGCGAACTACCGCATTCAGAGGACGAAACGCAGGGGTGTCAGGCGGGCAAGGGAGCCGCACCGCGCTCCTGAAGGAGCCCCTTCATCAAGTTGATCTCGGCGCCCTGCGAAACCAGCATGCTCTGCGTCAGCGACTTCACGTCCGCGATCGACGTGTGATCGTGGCCGTACTGCGCCATCTCGGTCCCGCCCTCGTGGTGCCGCAGCATGAGCTGGAGGAAGAAGACGTCCATCTCCTTGCCGGTCAGCGACCGCAGTTTGGCCAGTTCGGCCGAAGTCGCCATCCCGGGCATCGGCGCGCCGTTCGACGGCTTCATGTCGCCGCCGTGCCCGCCGTGGCCGGACATCGGCTCGGTCATCCACGTCATGTAGGCGCCGGTCGTCTGCTCTGGCTGGCCCCACAGGCCCAGCCAGCCCTTCATCCGGCCGACCTGGCCGGTCTGCGTGCGCTCGATGTCGAACGCGAGGGTCTTGATCGCCTGATCGGTCGTGTGGTCCCGCGCCCAGCCCGCCATGGTGACGGCCTGGAGGTGGTGCACCGACATGTCCTGCGCGAAGCCGACCTCGACCGAACCCGCGCCCGGCGTCGCCTGCTCCGGCTCGGAGTCGATCAGCCTGGTCGTCAGCGCGCCGAGGCCGAAGCCGACGATCAGCATGACGACCAAGGCGGCCCCGATCACCAGCCATCGGCTCTTGACCGACCGTGAGACTTCGTCCTGGGGATCGGGGTCCACTTGGCTCACTACTTGCTCGCGGGCGCCGAGGGCTGGGTGGCGGGCGCGGAAGGCACGCCGCTCTGGCCGGTGCCGGGCTGGTCCTGCTCCGTGCCCGCGGTGCCCTTGTAGTCCATCGGCTTCGCGTC
The DNA here is from genome assembly GCF_042797905.1 of Amycolatopsis sp. NPDC057786. Classification (NCBI taxonomy): domain Bacteria; kingdom Bacillati; phylum Actinomycetota; class Actinomycetes; order Pseudonocardiales; family Pseudonocardiaceae; genus Amycolatopsis; species Amycolatopsis sp. NPDC057786. Next base: position 9,738 of record NZ_JBHVKW010000018.1, on the reverse strand, counting down.
CGGCCCCGGCGGGGTCGGGTCGAAGTCGCCCGGCTCGATCTGCGCGTCGCAGGTGGCGTCACGCTCGGGGTACGCGCCGAAGGGGTTGGTCCGCAGCGCGGCGACGAACTGGTCGATCCGCTCGTCGGATGCGGAGTCCAGCTTCAGCTGGTGGCCCCAGGACTGCACGGAGATCGGCTTGTCCAGGTTCGGGTACGGCGACATCACCATGTACGGCTTGCCCTCGACGCGCACCTTCAGCAGGTCCAGCGCCTCGCCGGTGATCTGCTGCGGGTTGTAGGCGATCCAGACCGCGCCGTGCTCGAGACCGTGGACCATGTTCTCGTTGCGGACGGCCTTTTCGTAGACGACGCCGTTGCACGCGGCCCAGGCCTGGTCGTGCGGGCCGCCGAAGGGCGGGGTCTTGTCGTAGGCGACCCGCTCCGCGGCCGAGACGTGCACGGAGCCCTCGTAGGTGGCCGTGGTCACGCCGGGGATCCGCTTCGAGGGGTCCGGGTCCTGCTGCGAGGGCGCGAAGGCGGCCGCGGCCTCCTCGCGGGTCTTCTGATCACGCTTCGGCGCGGAAGCGACCATGTAATAGGTGACCACCGAGGCCGCCAGGACGACGATCGCGACGACGGCGATGATCGTGCCCCAGGGCGTGCCCTTCTTGGACACGACGGAACTACGGGCGGCCTTCATGGCGTTCTTCGACGACGCGCCCTTTTTTCTGGTTGTCCCGTTAGCCATGGCTCCTGCGTTCTCCAAAGGGGGTGGTCCCTGCGCGGGCCAGTGTAGAGACCGCGCGTCTGATCACCGTGAACAGCCGTAAGATCACCGGCTTGGCTCACACCTTCCGGCGGTCGCTGCGAAGCCCGGACCAGGTCACACCTAGAATTCCGCGAGTGACTCCCGCAGCTCTCGCCGACCTGGTCCGTAACTCCGCCGTGCAGGTTCTCACCGCGCGCGGCCTCGACGATTCCGTGCTGCCGGAGAAGGTGACGATCGAGCGTCCCCGCAATCCCGAGCACGGCGATTACGCGACCAACCTGGCGCTGCAGGTGGCCAAGAAGGCCGGGATGAAGCCCCGCGACTTCGCCGACGCGCTGGCCGAGGCGCTCTCGGCCACCGACGGCATCGAGTCGGCCGAGGTCGCCGGGCCGGGGTTCCTCAACCTGCGGCTCGCCGCCGACGCGCAGGGCCAGATCGTCCAGCAGGTGCTCGACGCCGGTGAGAAGTACGGCCTCGGCGACGCGCTGGCGGGCGTCAAGATCAACCTCGAATTCGTCTCGGCGAACCCGACCGGCCCGATCCACCTCGGCGGCACCCGCTGGGCCGCGGTCGGTGACGCGCTGGGCCGCGTGCTGTCCGCGCAGGGCGGCCAGGTCACCCGCGAGTACTACTTCAACGACCACGGCGCGCAGATCGACCGCTTCGTCCGGTCCCTGATCGCCGCGGCCAAGGGCGAGCCCGCCCCCGAGGACGGCTACGCGGGCGGTTACATCAACGACATCGCCGCCGAGGTCATCCGCCAGGAGCCGAGCGCGCTCTCGCTGCCCGACGACGAGCGGGCCGAGACCTTCCGCCGGGTCGGCATCGAGCTGATGTTCACCGAGATCAAGCAGAGCCTGCACGATTTCGGCACCGATTTCGACGTCTACTTCCACGAGAACTCGCTGCACGAGTCCGGCGCCGTCGCGTCCTCGGTCCAGCAACTGAAGGACTCCGGGAACCTGTACTTCGAGGACGGAGCCTGGTGGCTCAAGTCCAAGGAGCACGGCGACGACAAGGACCGCGTCGTCATCAAGAAGGACGGCAACCCGGCCTACATCGCCGGTGACCTCGCCTACTTCCAGGACAAGCGCAAACGCGGCTTCGACCTCTGCATCTACATGCTCGGCGCGGACCACCACGGCTACATCGCCCGCCTGAAGGCCGCCGCGGCCGCCTTCGGCGACGACCCGGCCGTGGTCGAGGTGCTGATCGGCCAGATGGTCAACCTGGTGTCCGAGGGCAAACCCGTCCGGATGAGCAAGCGCGCGGGCACCGTGATCACCATGGAGGACCTGGTCGGCACCGTCGGCGTCGACGCGGCCCGCTACGAGCTGATCCGCTACTCGGTCGATTCCACTTTGGACATCGACCTCGACCTGCTGCGCAAGCATTCCAACGACAACCCGGTCTACTACGTCCAGTACGCCCACGCGCGGCTGGCCTCGTTGCAGCGCAACGCTTCCGACCTGGGCCTGAAATCCGATGGCGAAGTGGACCTCGGCCTGCTTACGCTGCCCGCCGAGGGCGATCTGATCCGCACGATCGGCGAATTCCCGACCGTCCTCCGCCGGGCCGCACAGCTGCGTGAACCGCACCGCGTCGCCCGGTACCTCGAAGAACTCGCCGGCGCGTACCACAAGTTCTACACCGTGGGCCGTGTTCTTCCCCAGGGCGACGAGGAGGCCACCCCCCTCACGTTCGCCCGGCTCGCGCTGTGCCAGGCCGCCCGCCAGGTGCTGGCGAACGGCCTCAACGTGCTCGGTGTCTCTGCTCCGGAACGGATGTAACGAAGAATGGCTCACCCCGCGGGCCCCCGCCACGCCGACGTCTACCCCCACGCCGACGCCTCCGGTTTCCCGCCGTCGAGTCCGGAAGAACTCGACAGGCTGTACCCGAAAGTCTGGCCCCGCAACACTTTCCGCGGCGGTGACGGCGTCGTCCGCATCGCCGGTGTCGACGTCCGCGAGCTCGCCGAGAAGTACGGCACGCCGCTGTTCGTCGTCGACGAGGCCGACTTCAAGTCCCGGTGCGCCGACTACGCCGAGGCGTTCGACGACCCGGCGCTCGTGCACTACGCGTCCAAGGCGTTCCTGTCCATCGAGATCGCCCGCTGGGTGGCCGAGCAGGGGCTGAGCCTGGACGTCTGCAGTGGCGGCGAGCTCGCCGTCGCGCAGCGCGCGGACTTCCCGGCGGAGCGGATCACCTTCCACGGCAACAACAAGTCGCTGCCCGAACTGGAAGCCGCCGTCGAAGCGGGCGTCGGCACGGTCGTGGTCGACTCCTACTACGAGATCGCGCGGCTGGCCGACGTCGCCGCCCGGCACGACGTCGTGCAGAACGTCCTCATCCGGGTGACCGTCGGCGTCGAGGCGCACACCCACGAGTTCATCGCGACCGCGCACGAGGACCAGAAGTTCGGTTTCTCGCTGGCCTCCGGTGACGCGGCCGAGGCCGTGCGCCGCGTGCTCAACGCGCCGTCGCTGAAGCTGATCGGCCTGCACAGCCACATCGGTTCGCAGATCTTCGACGCCGACGGTTTCGAGGTCGCCGCCCGCCGCGTGGTCGGCCTGCTGGCCGAACTCGCCAAGGAGCACGGCACCGAGCTGCTCGACCAGCTGTCGATCGTCGACCTCGGCGGTGGTTTCGGTATCGCCTACACCGACAAGGACAACCCGCCGCCGCCCGCGCAGATGATCACGCAGATCCGCGAGATCGTCCGCAAGGAATGCGAGTACGCGGGCCTTCCGGTGCCGAAGATCGCCGGCGAGCCGGGCCGTGCCATCGCCGGTCCCGGCACGATCACGCTGTACGAGGTCGGCACCATCAAGGACGTCTCGCTCGGCGACCAGGCCGCCCGCCGCTACGTCAGCGTCGACGGCGGCATGAGCGACAACATCCGCACCGCGCTCTACGACGCCGTGTACGACTGCCGTCTCGTATCCCGGTCCGCGGACGACGACGGGGACGGCCAGGCCGCCGCCGCGCTGTCCCGGGTCGTGGGAAAACACTGTGAGTCCGGCGACATCGTCGTCCGTGACTGCTGGCTCCCGGACACCCTTGCTCCCGGCGACCTGCTCGCCGTGGCGGCCACCGGGGCGTACTGCTACTCGATGGCCAGCGGGTACAACCGGCAGCCGCGGCCCGCGGTGGTGGCCGTGCGCAACGGCAGCGCCCGCGTGCTGCTGCGGCGGGAGACGACGGACGACATGCTGCGCCTGGAGGTCTAGCAAGTGTCTACTGTGGACGAACGCGTGATCAGGGTCGCCCTGCTGGGCTGCGGGACGGTCGGCGGCGAGGTCGTCCGGCTGCTCACCGAGCAGGCCGGGGAACTCGCGGCGAGGGCGGGCGCCAGGGTGGAGCTGGCCGGGATCGCGGTGCGGCGCCCCGACAAACACCCCGAGCTGCCGCCGGAACTGGTCACCTCCGACGTGACGAAGCTCGTGACCTCCCCGGACGTCGACGTCGTCGTCGAGCTGGTCGGCGGTATCGAGCCGGTGCGGGAGTGGCTGCTCGACGCGCTCAAGGCCGGGAAATCCGTTGTCACGGCGAACAAAGCGCTGCTGGCCGAGCATTCCGCGGAGCTGTTCGAGGCCGCCGACGCGGCGGGCGTGGACCTGTACTTCGAGGCGGCCGTGGCCGGGGCGATCCCGTTGCTGCGCCCGCTGCGCGAATCGCTGGCCGGTGACCGCATCACCCGCGTGATGGGCATCGTCAACGGCACCACCAACTACATCCTCTCCGCGATGGACTCCACCGGCGCCGGTTACGCGGAAACGCTGGAAGAGGCCAGCAGGCTCGGTTACGCGGAGGCGGACCCGACCGCCGACGTCGACGGGTACGACGCGGCGTCCAAGGCCGCGATCCTCGCCTCGCTCGCGTTCCACACCCGGGTGACCGCGTCCGACGTGCACCGCGAAGGTATCGCCGACGTCACCGCGTCGGATCTCGCCGCGGCGAACGTCTTGGGCCGCACGGTGAAACTGCTCGCCATCTGCGAGCGCGTGACCGCCGACGACGGCACCGAGTCGGTTTCGGCGCGCGTGCATCCGGTGATGATCCCGCGCAACCACCAGCTCGCCGGAGTCGGCGGCGCGTACAACGCCGTCTACGTCGAGGCCGACGCGGCCGGTGAGCTCATGTTCTACGGTCAGGGCGCCGGTGGCGCGCCGACCGCGAGTGCCGTGCTCGGCGACCTCGTCGCGGTGGCTCGAAACCGGGTCGTCGGCGGCCGCGGCCCGCGCGAATCCGCGCACGCCGCGCTCCCGGTCAGGCCGATGGGCCAGACGCCGACGCGGTACCACGTCAGTCTCGACGTGGCCGATCGAGCGGGCGTCCTCGCCCAGGTGGCCCAGGCGTTCGCCGGGCACGGCGTCAGCATCGCCGCGGTGCGGCAGCGCGACGCGAACGACACGGCCAGCCTGGTCGTGGTCACCCACCTGGCGCCGGACGCGGCATTGCGGTCCACTGTGGACGACATTGCCGAACTCGATGTGGTGAACCAGGTCGTCAGTGTGATGCGTGTGGAAGGCGAAGACCAGTGATTTCCCAACCGTGGCCGGGGATCATCCAGGCTTACCCGGACCGGATCCCGGTCCCCTCCGGCGCGAAGGTGATCACGCTCGGCGAAGGCAACACGCCGCTGCTGCCCGCCCCGCACCTCTCGGAACTGACCGGCTGCGAGGTCCACCTCAAGGTCGAGGGCGTGAACCCGACCGGGTCGTTCAAGGACCGCGGGATGACCGTGGCCATCACGCACGCGCTCGCCAGCGGGCTCCAGGCGGTCATCTGCGCCTCCACCGGCAACACCTCGGCGTCGGCCGCGGCGTACGCGGCCCGTGCCGGGCTCACCTGCGCGGTCCTCGTCCCGCAGGGCAAGATCGCGATGGGCAAACTGGCGCAGGCCGTGCAGCACGGCGCGCGGATCCTGCAGGTGGACGGCAACTTCGACGACTGCCTCGAACTCGCGCAGAAGACCGCGATCGACTACCCGGTGACCCTGGTCAACTCGGTGAACCCGGTGCGCATCGCCGGCCAGAAGTCGGCCGCGTTCGAGATCTGCGACGTCCTCGGCCGGGCGCCGGACATCCACTGCCTTCCCGTCGGCAACGCGGGCAACATCACCGCCTACTGGGCCGGGTACTCCGAGTACGCGGGTGATGGTGTGGTGAAGAACACCCCGCGCATGTTCGGGTTCCAGGCGGCCGGTGCCGCGCCTCTCGTGCACGGCGAGCCGGTGGCCGATCCGGACACCATCGCGACCGCGATCCGCATCGGCAGCCCCGCGTCGTGGGACGGCGCGATGAAGGCGAAGAACGCGTCCGCCGGCCTGTTCGAAGCGATCACCGACGAGAAGATCCTCGAGGCGTACCGGCTGCTCGCCCGCAAGGAAGGCGTGTTCGTCGAGCCCGCTTCGGCGACCAGTGTCGCGGGCCTGCTCGCCACGGCCGCCGACGGACGCCTGCCGAAGGGCTCGACCGTCGTGTGCACCGTCACCGGACACGGTCTGAAGGATCCGGCCACGGCCTTGGAGGGCAACGTCGAGGTCGAGCCGCTCGCCGTCGACCCGACCGCCGTCGCCGCCGCGCTGGACCTGCGATGACGCTGATCGAGGTCAAGGTCCCGGCGTCGTCGGCGAACCTCGGCCCGGGATTCGACTCGCTCGGCCTCGCGCTGGCGTTGTACGACCGGGTCGAACTCCGGATCACCGACGCCGGCCTCAAGATCGAGGTGATCGACGTCGGCGCGGGCGGCGTGGACGACGTCCCGACCGACGAGTCGCACCTGGTCGTCCGCGCTTTCCGGCGCGGTTGCGAGCATCTCGGCGTCCGGCCGCCGGGCCTGCACCTGCGTTGTTTCAACGCCATCCCGCACGCTCGGGGCCTCGGGTCGTCCGCGTCCGCCGTCGTGACCGGTGTCGCTGCGGCGTACGCGCTGGCTGAGAAGGCCCTGGACGACGACGCGCTGCAGCTGGCCGCCGGGTTCGAGGGACACGCCGACAACGCCGCGGCGAGCCTGCTGGGCGGCTTCGTGGTGGCCTGGACCGAGGGCGAGCGGTTCCGCGCCGAACGGCTCCAGCCGCACCACGACATCCGGCCCGTGGTCGCCGTCCCGGCGCTGCGGTCCTCGACCGACGCCACCCGCGGGCTGCTTCCCGCCCAGGTCCCGCACGCCGACGCGGCGTTCACGGCGGGCCGCGCGGCGCTCGCGGTCCACGCGCTCACCTCGCGCCCGGACCTGTTGCTCTCCGCGACCGAAGATCGGCTCCATCAGCATTACCGGGCGCCCGCGTACCCGGCGAGCAGCGAACTGGTGCGCGCGCTGAGGGCCGAAGGAGTGGCCGCGGCCATCTCCGGCGCAGGTCCGACCGTGCTCGCGCTGACCACCGGGGGAATACTCCCGGCAGGCGTCGACGTTACGTCTTTCGACGTCACCGAGCTGCCGATCGATCCGGGCGGCGTTCAGGTTGCGGCTCAGTAAAGCCTCGGTCACATGCGAGAGCCTCGCCCCGCCACGCGGGGGGTGGTTGTTGCACCCGGCCGTGGCGCGGTCTACCCTCGGGGGCGTTCGATCACCGTGCGTTTCCGCACCCGGTGCCGGTCCAGGTGACCAGTGTCATCCTTGGCCCGCATCCTTCGTTGATCCGCCAGTTCCGTACACCGCCTGGCAAGCGGGGAGTAGCGGATGGACGCAGGCGGGTTCCCGGTTCCGGCGGTGCCGAATTCCGCTTCCTCCGTTTGGAGGACGCAAATCCCTGTGCTGGAGGCCTTCTAGCTGTGTTCGACACGGCCGAGGAGCTGATCGCCCGTATCGGGGGCCAATTACGCCGTTTCGCAATCGGACGCGAGCGGCGGTCCGCTGATCCACCTGGAGGCGTGGATCGGTCAGGAAGGACATTTGTGAGCAACACCGATCTTTTGAGCGACGTCGAAGGTGGCGCCGCCGAGTCGAACGGCGCCGTGGCTCCCAAGCGCACGGTCGGCGGATTGACCGGCAAGACCGTCGCCGAGCTGCGCTCGATCGCTGGGGACCTTGGCATCGGCGAGACCACGGGTATGCGCAAGGGCGATCTGATCGCGGCCATCCGCGAGCGCCAGGGCAAGACCAAGCGCAAGACCCCCGCCGCGGCGAGCGAAACGCTTCCGCTCGAGGGCATCGATGCACCGCGCAAGGCCCCCAAGGCCGAAGCGCCCAAGACGGAGGCCCCGAAGCAGGAGACCCCGAAGGCCGAAGCCGCTCCGGCCGAGGCTCCTCGCGCCGAGAAGGCCGAGAAGACCGAAAAGGTCTCGGAGAACGGTTCCGCGCCCGCCGCCGAGCGGCCGGCGCAGCAGGAGAACGGGACCCAGCAGGACGGCCAGCCGCAGCAGGAAGAGGGCGGCCGCAACCGTCGTCGCCGCGGCTCCAACCGTGCCGCGGGTTCGCCCGAGCAGGGTGGTCAGCAGCGTGAGCGCGGTGAACAGCGTGAGCGTGGCGAGCGCGGTGACCAGCGTGAACGCGGTGACCGGGGTGACCGCAACGAGCGCGGCGACCGCGGTGAGCAGGGCGGCAACCGTCAGGGCAACCGCGACGGCCGTGGCCAGGACAACCGCCAGCGCAACCAGCAGGGCGGCGGCCAGGACAACAGCCAGCGCCAGGGCCAGGGCCCGCAGGGCGACGACGACGAGGAAGGCGGCCGCCGCGGCCGTCGCTTCCGCGACCGTCGCCGCCGCGGTTCCGGCGGTGGCCGTGAACAGGGCGGTTCGCCCGACACCGAGATCCGCGAGGACGACGTCCTGCTGCCCGTCGCGGGCATCCTGGACGTGCTCGACAACTACGCGTTCGTGCGTACGTCGGGTTACCTCGCCGGGCCGAACGACGTGTACGTCTCGCTTTCGCTGGTCCGCAAGTACGGCCTGCGCCGCGGTGACGCCATCACCGGTGTCGTGCGCCAGCCGCGTGACGGCGAGCAGCAGCGGCAGAAGTTCAACCCGCTGGTGCGCGTCGACTCGATCAACGGCCTGGACCCGGACGAGTCCAAGCGTCGTCCCGAGTTCACCAAGCTGACGCCGCTGTACCCGAACGAGCGGCTGCGCCTCGAGACCGAGCCGCACAAGCTCACCACCCGCGTCATCGACCTGGTGATGCCGGTGGGCAAGGGGCAGCGTGCCCTGATCGTGTCGCCGCCGAAGGCGGGCAAGACGACGATCATGCAGGACATCGCGAACGCGATCTCGACGAACAACCCCGAGTGCCACCTGATGGTCGTGCTCGTGGACGAGCGTCCGGAAGAGGTCACCGACATGCAGCGGTCGGTGAAGGGTGAGGTCATCGCCTCGACCTTCGACCGCCCGCCGTCCGACCACACCTCGGTCGCGGAGCTGGCCATCGAGCGGGCCAAGCGCCTGGTCGAGATGGGCCACGACGTCGTCGTGCTGCTCGACTCGATCACCCGTCTGGGCCGTGCGTACAACCTGGCGGCCCCGGCGTCCGGCCGGATCCTCTCCGGTGGTGTCGACTCGACGGCGCTGTTCCCGCCGAAGCGGTTCCTCGGCGCGGCGCGCAACATCGAGAACGGCGGTTCGCTGACGATCTTCGCCACGACGATGGTCGAAACCGGATCCACCGGTGACACGGTCATCTTCGAAGAGTTCAAGGGCACCGCGAACGCGGACCTCAAGCTCGACCGGAAGATCGCCGAGCGGCGCGTGTTCCCCGCGGTGGACATCAACCCGTCCGGTACCCGCAAGGAAGACCTGCTGCTTTCGCCGGACGAGCTCGCGGTCACCCACAAGCTGCACCGGGTGCTGCACGCGCTGGACTCGCAGCAGGCCATCGACCTGCTGATCTCGCGACTGCGCAAGACGAAGACCAACATCGAGTTCCTCATGCAGGTCTCGAAGACGGCCCTCGGCTCGAACGACGACGACTGATCTTTTCGGTCGGTCAGTACATGAAGGCCCCCTTCCTTGCGCTGGACGCAAGGAAGGGGGGCTTCATGTACCCCGGGGC
>NZ_JBHVKW010000017.1:14460-103723 GCF_042797905.1 Amycolatopsis sp. NPDC057786 | reverse complement strand
CGAAAGCCACTTTCGCAACCTTCACCGTTGCGAAAGTGCTTTCGCAACGCGTCGGCGACTCCGATCCGCACGGTGATCACCATGCCGTACCCCCTCTCGGCGAACGCGAACCCCGCCTTCGTCCGAACGGCGCAGCGGCCTCCCGCCGAATGCCCCGATCACCGGTACAGCCAAAGAAAAACCGCATGTCAGCGTGCCTCGCGAGGCACTGACGACAGTGCCGAAATCCGATCATCCGCGTGATCATGCGCTCACTCAAGGTGAAAGATTGCGGCTCGTTTACAACGAACCGGCCACCTGCTTGACAGTCGGAGTGGTACGTACCACGCTGCCCGCATTGGTCTACACCATTTTGTGGGAGCCCGGCATGGTGGCCGGGCATCGAAAGGACGGCACGAGTGAAGCGCTGGCTCAAGATGGCTGCGGGCGCCGCCGCCATCACCCTCGCGACGGCGGGCTGCGCCGGTTCCGGCAGTGGCGACAGCACGAATTCGAGCGCTCCGGCCTCGAACGGCACGCTCACGGTCTGGCTCATGACCGGGACCGCCCCGGAAGCCCTGACGAACTCGCTCCACAAGGAATTCGAAGACGCGCACCCCGGCGTCAAGATCAAGTACGAGATCCAGCAGTGGAACGGTATCCAGCAGAAACTGACCACCTCGCTGGCCAGTGACAACCCGCCGGACGTGATCGAGCTGGGCAACACCCAGACCCCCGCGTTCGCGAACCAGGGCGTGCTCGCCGACCTCACCTCGAGCGTCGGCGACTTCAACGGCGCCCAGTGGCTCCAGGGCCTCAAGGCATCGGGCGAATTCGACGGCAAGACCTACGGCGTCCCGTTCTACGCGGCCAACCGTGAGGTCATCTACCGCAAGGACATGTTCGAGCAGGCCGGTATCACCGCGACGCCGAAGACGCGCGCGGAGTGGCTCGACGCGATCACCAAGCTCAAGGCCAAGTTCGGCAGCGACCCCGAGTTCCAGGCCGTCTACCACCCCGGCCAGAACTGGTACGAGCTGCTGTCCTACATCTGGGACGAGGGCGGCGACATCGCGCAGGCCAACGGGAAGTCCTTCAAGTCCACTCTGGACACCCCGCAGGCCAAGGCCGGGCTCGAGTTCTACAAGCAGCTCACCGACGCTTCGGGAACCAAGGCGCCGAAGGACGCAGACGAGGCCACCCCGCAGCAGGCCGGCATCTACGGCGCGGGCAAGGTCGCGATGATGATCGGTGTCCCTGGCGAGGTCGACACCGCGGCCAAGACCGACCCGACGATCAAGGAGAAGTCGGGCGCGTTCCCGATCCCCGGCAAGACCGCCGACAAGTCGGCCCCGGTCTTCCTCGGCGGCTCGAACCTGGTCATCCCGGCCAACAGCAAGAACGCGGCCGCGGCCAAGGACTACATCAAGCTGTTCTCCACCCCGAAGTACCAGACCGAGCTGGCCAAGGCCGGTTACGTCCCCGGTACCTCGACCGACGTGTCCGCGCTCGACGCGAACCCGCTCACCAAGGTCATGGCCGAGGCGTCCAAGAACGGCCGCGCCGTGCCGACCAGCCCCAAGTGGGGTGACGTCGAATCGGGCCAGAACCCGATCAAGGACATGCTGACCGCCTACCTGACCGGAACGAAATCGCTCGACCAGGCGACCGCCGACGCCAACGCAGCGCTCGACAAGCTCATCGGCGGATGACCACGACCGAAGATGTGACGACGCCGGCGGGGTCCTCCCCGCCGGCTTCGCCGCGCATCAAGCCGCCGAAGTCGAATCGGCGCCTCCGTCTCGGCGAACGGACGGCGCCGTATCTGCTGATCCTCCCCGCGCTGGTCGCGATCCTGGTCCTGCTGGGCTGGCCGACACTGCAGCTGATCGGGATCAGTTTCCGCAAGCTCGACCTCCGTGAGCTGGTCTCCGGAGAGATGGTCTGGGTCGGGTTCGAGAACTTCTCCGAGATCCTTTCCGACCCCGAATTCTGGGAGATCACCGTCCGCACGCTGGTGTTCACCGCCGCGGTCGTGATCACCACCCTGCTGCTCGCGCTGTTCATGGCGCTGCTGATGCGGCATCTCAACCCGGTCGTCCGAGTGGTCCTGCAAGTCGCGCTGATCCTCGCGTGGGCGACCCCGGTACTCGCGACGACCACGGTCTTCCAGTGGATCTTCGATCAGCAGTACGGGATCCTGAACAAGACGCTCGCGAAACTCGGCTTCGACGGGTTCATCGGGCATTCCTGGTTCTCCACCGGGCCGAGCACGCTGACCGTCATCGGTCTGCTGGTCGTCTGGCAGGCCGTGCCGTTCGTGGCGTTCACCCTGTACGCCGGGCTTCTCGGCGTTCCGAAGGAGCAGTACGAGGCCGCGGGCATCGACGGCGCGAACGCCTGGCAGGCGTTCTGGGCGGTCAGCTGGCCCGCGATCCGGCCGATCCTGACCATGGTCACGTTCCTGTCGGTCCTGTGGGACTTCAAGCTGTTCGCCCAGGTGTGGGCGATCCGCCAGGGCGGGCCGGACGGCGCCAGCACGACACTGCCGGTCTACATGTACCTCAAGGGCCTCGCGGGCAACCACTTCGGCCTGGCGGCGACCGCCGCCCTGCTGATGATGCTCGTGCTGATCCTGCTCACCGCCCGGTACGTCCAGCTGCTGGTGCGCACGAAGGAGGCCGACCTGTCATGAAGAAGTCCCTGATCCAGCGGATCGGCCTCGGCACGTTCGGGGTGATCGTGGCCCTCCTGTTCGTCTTCCCGACGTACTGGATGGTCACGTCGTCGCTGAAGACGCCGGGCGAGGTCCTGTCACCGAACTACGACCTCATCCCGCTCTCGGTGACGTTCGAAAACTTCGTCACGGCGCTGACGAAGCCCGGGTTCACCACCTATCTCGCCAACAGCCTGATCGTCACGATCGGCGCGGTGCTGTGCTCGCTCGTCGCGGGCGTGCTGGCCGCGGTCACCTTGTCCCGCATGCGCTTCCGCGGGCGCAAGGGTTTCCTGATGCTGGTGCTCGTCGCGCAGCTCGCACCGTTCGAGGCGCTGCTGATCCCGATGTACCTGCTGATGCGGGACGCCGGGTTGCTCAACCAGTTGCCTTCGCTGCTGCTGGTGTACTTCGCGGCGACACTGCCCTTCACGTGCTGGATGCTTTACGGCTTCGTCAACGGCATCCCGTACGACCTCGAAGAAGCCGCGATGATCGACGGTTGCAGCCGGGCGGGCGCGTTCCGCCGGGTGACGCTGCCGCTGCTCGCACCGGGACTGGTGACCACTTCGGTGTTCAGCTTCATCACCGCGTGGAACGAGTTCCTGTTCGCGTTCGTGTTCATGCGCGACCAGAGCAAGCAGACGCTGCCGGTGTGGCTTTCGTCGTTCCGGACCGCGTTTTCCGTGGACTGGGGCGGCATCATGGCGGCGTCGGTGATCTACGCCGTGCCCGCGCTGGTGTTCTTCATCCTCGTCCAGCGCAAGCTCGTGTCCAACCTGACCGCAGGCGCAGTGAAGGGATAAGCGTTGTCTTCACCGGAAAAGCTGGCCGAATCCGTTCTCGTAGCGGGCTTCGACGGCACGACCGCACCGGATTGGCTGCGGCGCAAGGTGGCCGACGGCCTCGGCGGCGCGATCCTCTTCGGCCGCAACGTGGTCGACGACGAGCAGGTGGCGGCGCTCAGCGCGCGGCTGAGGGCGGAACGGCCCGATGTGCTCATCGGGATCGACGAGGAGGGCGGTGACGTCACCCGGCTCGACGTCGCCACCGGCTCGTTCGTCCCGGGGCCGCTCGCGCTCGGCGCCGCGGACGACGTCGAGCTGACGACCTCGGTCGCGGCGGCGCTCGGGGAACGGCTGGCCGCGTGCGGGGTGACGATCAACTTCGCCCCGTGCGCGGATCTGACGCTCGCGGCGGAGGATCCCTCGATCGGGGTGCGAGCGTTCGGTTCGGACCCGGTGAAGGCGTCGCCGCATGTCGCGGCGTACATCACCGGCCTGCAGAAGTACGGCGTGGCCGCGTCGGCCAAGCACTTCCCCGGGCACGGGGCGGCGACCGACGATTCGCACCACGCGCTCCCGGTGCTGCCCAGGACCGAGGCGGAACTGCACGAGCTCGAACTCGTCCCGTTCAAGGCGGCGATCGCGGCGGGGGTCCGCGCGGTGATGACCGGGCACCTCGTCGTACCCGCGTGGGGTGAGCTGCCCGCGACGCTCAACCCGAAGGCGCTCACCGACGTCCTGCGCGGCGAACTCGGCTTCACCGGCGCGGTGGTCACCGACGCGCTCGACATGGGTGCCGTCGCCGGCGAACTCGGCAAGACCGAGGGGGTCGGCCGGGCGTCGGTGCGGGCCCTGATCGCCGGTGCCGACGCGCTCTGCCTCGGCGGTGTGTCGTTCGAAGAGGACGAGCTGAACCGGATCGCGGCGGTCATCGCGGCCGCCGTCAAGTCCGGTGAACTGCCGCTGGAGCGGCTGGCCGAGGCGTCGGAGCGGGTCGCGGCGCTCGGCACTCCCCCGGTGTCGACGCCGATCTCGCCGGTGGATCACGGGCTCGGGCTGGAGGCGGCGCGCAAGGCGTTGCGGATCAAGGGATCGCCGAAGCTGGCCGGGCCACCGCTGGTGATCGACATCGAGACCGAGCCGATCGTCGCGGCGGGCCCGATGCCGTGGGGGCTCGGCTCGCATCTGACCGAACTCGTGCCCGGCACCCGGACGCTCAAGGTCGGCGCGGACGGGATCGCGACCGCGATCGAGGCCGTCCACGGCGCACGCGACGTCGTGATCGTGACACGCGAGGCGCACCGGCACCCCGAGGTGCGCGAGTTCCTCGACTGGCTGCGGGAGTCCACTGTGGACTACATCCGGGTCGAGACCGGCGTACCGGGACCGGACTCGGGCGACGGTCCGCGGATCGACACGTTCAGCGGGTCCTACGTGAGCCTCCGGGCCGCGGCCGAATACCTGGCCTGACCCTGTCGCATTTCGTCCTCTGAATGCGGTAATTGCGTATGCATGTACCGCGTTCAGAGGACGAATCGCGTTATTCGGTTGCGGCGCCGGGACCGGAGTGTTGTAGTCCCTGAAGATCGGTACCCGGCCCAGGAGTTGATCGACTTGGTTGCACGGCTCGGAGTCAGGATCCCGCGCGAACTGCCCGCCGCCCGGCTGAAGAGCCTGGCCCGGCGCGCGGAACAGGAAGGCCTGGACGAGGTCTGGATCGTCGAGGACTGCTTCTACGCGGGCGGCATCGCGACGGCGTCGGCGGTGCTGGCGGCGACCGAGAAGATCACCCTCGGCATCGGCATCATGCCCGCCGTGGCGCGGAACCCGGCCATCGCGGCCATGGAGATCGCGGCGCTGGCGGAGCTGTACCCAGGTCGGCTGATCGTCGGGTTCGGGCACGGGGTGCCGAGCTGGATGCGGCAGATCGACGCGTGGCCGAAGTCGGCGCTGGCCGCCTTCGAGGAGACCCTGACGGTGATCCGGCGGCTGCTGGCCGGTGAACGCGTTTCCTTCGAGGGAAAGCACGTCCGGCTCGACGAGGTCGAGCTGGAGTTCCCGCCCGCGCTGCCGCCGAAGCTCATCGCCGGCGTGCGCGGCCCGAAGTCGCTCGCGGCGGCGGGGCGGGTCGCCGACGGGACGCTCCTCGCCGAACCGGCGACACCGGAGTACGTCCACGCGACGCGGGACCTCACCGGCGTCGAAGGTCATACGATCGCCACCTACAACTGGCTGGCCCTCGACGCCGATCCCGAGCGGGCCCGCGAGCGCGCCCGGGCCGACGTCGCTTCCGCGATCGGGCCGAACTCGGGCCCGGCGCTGGAACCGCTGGACTTCGGCGCCGAACTGCTGGCCGAGGTCGCCGCCGTGAACGGCGACCGGGCGGAACTGGCACGGCGGCTGCGGCCCGAGTGGATCGACCGGCTGAGCATCAGCGGGCCGCTCGACCGTTGTGTCGAGCAGATCCGCGCGCTGTACGCGGCCGGGACCGAATCCGTCATCCTGCTCCCCCTGCTCGGCGAGCCGGAGGAGGAGGCCTTCGCCGCCGCGGGCCGGATCGCGGCGGCCCTGCGCGGCTGACCCCTGCCCGCGTTTAGTCCTCTGAATGCGGGCGGGCGCCGAGCGCCTTGACGACGGCCACCATGTCCTCTTCGCCG
Organism: Amycolatopsis sp. NPDC057786; assembly: GCF_042797905.1. Taxonomy (NCBI): domain Bacteria; kingdom Bacillati; phylum Actinomycetota; class Actinomycetes; order Pseudonocardiales; family Pseudonocardiaceae; genus Amycolatopsis; species Amycolatopsis sp. NPDC057786. Next base: position 97,586 of record NZ_JBHVKW010000017.1, on the reverse strand, counting down.
AAGCCGAGCCGCGCGGTCTCGGCGTAGAGGGCGCGGGACGCCTCGATCAGCGGCAACGTGAGTCCCGCTTCCCTCGCCGCCGCCGCGATCAGCTCGACGTTGGCCAGGACGTTCGCGATCGAGGCCTGCGGCGCGAAGTCCTCCTCGACGAGTTTGGGCGCCTTGACCCGCACGATCGGGCTGGCCAGCTGCCCGGCGCCGAGGACGTCTGCGAGCAGGCCGAGGTCGAGCCCATGCGTCCTGGCGAAGTGCACGGTCTCGGCCAGGCTGGTCACGACGGCGGTCAGGTGCACGTTGACCGCCAGCTTCATCAGGAGCCCGTTGGGTACCGGCCCGCACTCCACGGTCTCCCGGCACATCGGCCCGAAAAGCTCCCTGATCTCCTCGATCGCGGCAGGATCGCCCGCGAGCATGGCGACCAGTTCACCCGCCTCCGCCGGAACCCGCGAGCCGGAAACCGGTGCCTCCACGTACTTCGCCCCGGCCGCGAGGAGCTCCGACTCGATCGCGCGGGAATGCTCCGGCGCCGTCGTTCCCATGTGGACGATCGTGCGGCCCGCCAGCGCGGACCGCCCGCGGTCGAGCACCGCGTCGACGGCGGCCGCGTCCTTCAGCATCAGGATCACGACTTCGCACCGCTCGAAGAGCTCCGCCGCGTCCCCGGCGACCTCGGCCCCAGCCACCGCGGTCCGGCCTGGCGTGCGATTCCATACGAGCAACGGGATCCCGGCCCGCGCCAGGTTCACGGCCATCGGCCCACCCATACTGCCCAGCCCGGCGAAACCGACTCTGGAGATGCCCATGGGACCTACTTTGCCCGATGGCGGGCGGTGCCGGGGCTCAGCCGGTGAATTCGTCGACACCGAGGGCGAAGTCCCAGTGGCCGACCCCGTTCCGGGCGAGGCCCATCGTGACCACCCCCATTCCTTCCAGCCAGTGCGCCATTTTCAGGCCGCCGACGTCCAGCGGGCGCAGCCCGAGGCTCTCGATGAAGGCCGCCACGCCCGCCTTCGCCCGCGCGTCGTCGCCGGCGATGAAGACGTCGGGCCTGCCCTTCTCCAGGACATTACGGAAGACGGTGTTGAACGCCTTCACCACGCTCGCGCCCGCCGGGGCCACCTTGGCGGCTTCCCGCGCGATCGAGGTCTCCTCGCGGTGGGCCAGTCCGTCGGACGTGGCGTTGAAGGGGTTGCTGATATCGACGATGACCTTGCCCGCGAGGGCGTCTCCGTACTCGGCGACGACCGGGACGACACCGTCGGCCAACAGGGCCGTGACGACGATGTCCCCGGCCGGGACGGCACCCCACTCGCCCGCCGTCGCGCCGCCGCCCAGTGCCTTGGCCAGGTCATCGGCCTTGGCCTGATCCCGTCCCATGACCTCGACGGTGTTGCCGCCCGCGACCGCGAGCGTGCCGATGGTCCGGGCCATGTTCCCCGTGCCGATGAGGCTGATGCTGCTCATGAGATGTGCTCTCACTTTCTGTTCTCGAGTGGTTCAGACGGCGGTGGTGCCGCCGTCGGCGACCAGTTCCAGGCCGTTGACGTAGCTGGAGTCGTCGGAGGCGAGGAACAGGGCGACGGTGGCGATTTCTTCGGGACGGCCCATCTTTCCGCGAGGAATGAGGGATTCGAACGCGTCCTTGGTCGCCTCGTCGAACAGTTCTTCCTGTTTGGCGGTGGCGACCTGGCCGGGGGTCAGGACGTTCACCCGGATCTTGCGGTCGCGCAGTTCGTTGAGCCAGACGCGGGCCCAAGCCTGCTGGACGGCTTTGCTTCCCGCGTAGAGGCTCCAGCCGGGGAAGGCGCCGAGGGAGGCGTTGGATCCGGTCATGAGGATCGAGCCGTTGTCGTTGATCAGCGGCAGTGCCTTCTGCACGGTGAACAGGGTGCCGCGCGCGTTGAGCCAGAAGGCACGGTGGAACTGTTCCTCGGTGATCTCGCCGAGGGCGGCGGGTTCGCCCATCCCGGCGCTGGCCCACAGCACGTCGATCGAGCCTTTTTCCCGTTTGACGATGTCGTACAAGCGGTCCAGGTCGTCCAGATCGGCCGCGTCACCCTGAACGGCGGTGACGTCGCGGCCGATCAGCTCGACGGCGTCGTCCAGTGCTTCCTGCCGCCGGGCCTGGATGAAGACGTGCGCGCCTTCGTCTACGAACAGCTCGGCGCCCGCCAAGGCCATGCCGGTGGATCCGCCGGTGATCACCGCTACCTTGCCATCGAGCTTTCCCACGATCACTCCTTTGAATTAATGGGTAGATACCGTCAGACGGCGGATCAGACGGCGGAGAAGTAATGGCCGTTGTCCAAATCGGCGAGCAGGCCGGGCTGTGCAGGTTCCCACCCGAGGGTCCGGCGGGTGATGAGACTGGACGCCGGATAGTTCTGGGTGACTATGTTCGCGAGGAATCCGAAATATCCCGGCACCATCAGGACATCCGCGGGAATACTCACGGCAGGCAGGCCCAGACGGCCGCCGATGGCCTCGGCGATCTCGCGGAGCGGGATGCCGCCGTCCGCGATCGCGTGCCAATATTCGCCTGCCTGCCCTTTCTCCAGTGCCAGACGGAACAGGGAGGCGGCATCGCGGATGTGCACGGCGTTCCACAGGTGCGCGCCGTCTCCGGGGTAGCCGACGAAGCCCTTCTCCTTCGCGATCGCGATCAGCTGCACGAGGAAACCGGCGCGATCGGTCGTGCTGTGGGCGATGTTGGCGATTCGCACGATCGAAGACCGCACTCCCCGCTCGGCGAGGCCGATCACGGCGGTTTCCACGACGTTCCGAACCCGCAGCGTGCCCTGATACTCATCGCCTCCGGGAAGGGCCGGGTCCTCCTCGGTGACCGGACGGCCCAGGTTCCCCGGCGAGCCGATGCTCCCCGCCGCGACCAGCGGCTTGCCGGTTCCCGCGAGTGCCTCGCCGTACGCGAGCATGATCGGGAGCTCCGCCGCGGCCACGGCGTCGATCCCACCGGACGGAAGCAGGTCCTGCCGGTGCGCGACGTGGATGACGCCGTCGGAATCCGCGGCCGCCTCCTTGAGCCCGTCGAGGTCCTCGATGTCTCCGCGACGCACCTTCGCGCCGAGCGCGGACACCGCCGCCGCGGCGGTGTCCGACCGGGCCAGGCCGGTGACCTCGTGCCCGGCGGCGATGAGCTCGGGAATGATGTACGAACCGGAATGGCCGGTCCCGCCGGTGACGAAAACGCGCATTGGCGTGCCTGCTTTCCGGAGTCGAAAAGGACGCGATGGACGGCACTGAATTCCTGCTTCGAATTCTTTTTCGCCCCATCCGTTACTTATTCAGGTTGCCATTGCCCCGAGTAGGTGTCCAAGACCGTTTCCGGTTGTGGTGATACCCTGAAGGCATCACCAGACCGGGAGGCGCCATGGATCTGGACCTGCGCAAACTGCGCTACTTCCTCGCCGTCGCCGACCGGTTGCACTTCGGCCGCGCCGCCGAGGAACTGCATATCGCGCAACCGGCGCTCAGCCGCCAGATCCGCGCGCTGGAACAGGATCTCGGCGCCCCGCTGTTCACCAGGGATCGCCACGGCGTGGCGCTGACCGACGCGGGCACGCAACTGCTGGCCGACGCCGGTCCGCTGCTCGCCTCCGCGCACGCGGTCCGCCGCCGGGTGACCGTGGCGGCCCGCGGCGGCCGTCGGCTGGCGGTCGGCTTCCGGACCGGCATCCCGGTCATCCCGGCGGCCCGCGCGTTCGAGGCCCGGCATCCGGACGTGGTCTTGGACGTACAGCGGATCGAATGGGACGACCAGGCCCCGATGCTGCTCGACGGCCGCATCGACGTCGGCTTCGTGCGGCTGCCCATCGACGAGACCGGACTGCGCGTGACCCCGCTGTACACCGAGCCGCTCATGGTGGTGCTGCCCGCCGACCACCGGCTGGCGGGCAAGGAAGAGGTCACCGAGGCCGACCTGGCCGGTGAGCCGCTGGTCTGGCATGCCGGCCCGGGCACCCAGCCCACCAGGCGCCCGCACCCCGACTCCGGGCTCCGGGCGCGCGGCGTGGAGGAGAAGCTCGAGCACGTCGCGGCAGGCCGGGGCATCTCGTTCGTGGGGCGTTCGGAGACCGTGTTCTACTCACGGCCCGACATCAGCTACGTACCCATCCCGGAACTCGCGCCCGAACAGGTGTGCCTCGCGATGGCGGCATCGCGAACCTCGCCGCTGGCCGACGACTTCTTCGCCGCGGCGCAGGCGACGGCCGAGATCACGGCGGAATGCGGGAACTACGATTTGGGTGCGGCCGTCTCGGAGTGAGGCCTGTTTCGTCGTCGTGGGGATGTCATGAAGGGCCCCTTTGAGACGATGAAGGTCTCAAAGGGGCCCTCACTACATAAGAGCTCGACAGCCGGGCCGTCGGAAGCGCTGTAGGAGCCGCTCGCTCATCCTCACGTCTCGTGAAGGTTGTTGAGGGGTAAGGCAAACGTGTCGTGTCGGGTGGTTGGCCCGCGGCAAGGGGAGACCGCCACGCCATATCCGACTTACCCCTCAAGAGAAGCCGAATCGCCACTCACGACCAGCTGGACCGGCCGGAGCGTGTCGCGAAAGCCACTTTCGGGACATCAGACGTCCCGAAAGTGGCTTTCGCGACACCGCACCGCACCATGCCACGGCGCCCTGCTGCCCCGGCCCAACGGCAGGGTTCTCCATCCACACGTTCGCCTCCACGTAGACCCCGCAGTCCCGCTCGACGTTCGCGTGCACCGGCGCGATCCCGCCCGGGATCACGTTGTCACCATCGGCGAGTTTGACGCCGGTCCACTCGTGCCAGTCCGCGATCGAGCCCGAGATCGTCACCGCGAACGGGCACACCTTGATCATCCGCGCGCCGAGCCGTTCGTGGGTGCGCAGCCAGCGGTCGGCGAACAGCCCGTCCTCACGCCGCCGGACGGCGTATTCCTCCATGGGCACGTCGGGTTCGTCCTCCTTGCCGATCGGGCGCACGGAGACGATCAGCCGCTTCAGCCCGGTCTCGGCCGCGCGCGCCTTCAGTGCCTTCAGCATCGGCGTGGACAGTCCCGTCCCGCGCATCCGTGGCGCCACAACGACTTCGAGGGCGCACAGGGTGTCCGGCGCCCGGTCGTCCATGAGATCCTGCGCGGCCCACTGGATCGCCTCGTCCCAGCCGTGCGCCGGGAGGTCGCGGCGGTCCTCGGCCGGATAGGTCAGGGGGACCGACAGCGCCCGCGCGATCGGTTCGCCGTCGTCGTCCAGCGCGATCAGGAAGTACCGGGACCAGTGACGCAGGAACCGGTCCGGCGTGATCATCTTGCCGCTGAACCCGGCGTAGATGAACTCACCGCCGACATCGCCGAGATTCAGCGCGGGCTCGAGGAGATCGGGGCGGGACGCAAGATCGACGATTCGCATGTCGCCAAGTCAAGCGAGCCGGTGACCGGCCCGATAGCTGCTTCCGGGCGATGGTCAAGCGGGCTGACGCGGCGCCGCCTGCAACCGGGAAAGGACGTCGGTGAGCCTGCCGGCGGCGACGTCCCATTCCTCCAGGACGCTGCTCCGCGCGAGCGCCGCCGTCCGCAGGGAATGGCGGAGTTCGGCGTCGAGCGACCAGCGCAGCAACGCCGCCGCGAGCGCCGAAGGGTTGTTCGGCGGCACCAGCAGGCCGGGGACGCCACCGCCGGGCGCCGTGCCGAGCGCGTCGTGCACGCCGGCGGTTTCGGTGGCCACCACGGGGATCCCGCGCGCGAGCGCCTCGGCGACGACCAGCCCGGACGTACCGCCGCGAGCGGGCAGGACGAGCAGATCCGCGCCGTCGTAGACCAGGTCGAGGTCGTCCGGCGGCTGGATGAGGCTGATCCGCGAACCGAGCCCGAGCCGTTCGACCGTCCAGCGCAGCTCGTCGACGTACGCGGGATCGTGCTGCGTCGCGCCGGCGAACACGCATTTGAACGCCAGTTCGTCGATCGTCGAAAGCGCGCGGATGAGCACGTCCTGGCCGTGGCGCGCGGTCATGGGCGCGAGACACAACAGCCGGGAGACGCCGTCGGCCCCGGCGGCGAGCGGGGCCGCGTCCGTGCCGGGTGTCGCGACGTAGACCCGCGTCGGGTCGAGGTCGTGCCGGTCGATCAGCTGCCGCGCGAGCCACGGCCCGGTGGCGACGATCATGCCTGCCAGCCGCAGGGTCTCCCGTTCGCACGCGTCGAGTTCGGCGGCCTGCGCCGGATCGAGCGCGGGGTCGTCGGCGAGCGGCCGGTGGACCAGGACGGCGAGGCGCAGCCGCCGCGCGTGCGGGACCACGATCTCCGGCACCCCGCAGGCGACCGTACCGTCGATCAGGACGACGGTGTCGTCGGGCAGCGCGGCGAGCGAACGGGCCAGTCTCGACCGGGACAGCGGCCCCGGTATCGGCCATTCGCCCGCGATCGGCAGTTCCAGCAGCGGGAGGCCGGTGGCCGGGAGGTTCTGGCACATCCGGCGGTCGTATTCACCGCTGACGTCCTCGGTGTCCCCCGGCAGGACGAAGACGACCGGTTCGGTCACGCGGACATTCGAGGTGAACACGGTTACCTCCAGATGCGGGCGCCTTATCTGGAGACACGGATACGACGCCCGTCCGGTTCAACTCCGGAGGCGGAAAGTTTCACCCGTGCACGCGGGCGATCGCGGCGACGATCTCGTCACGCAGCCCGGCACCGACCGCGATGGTGGCCGCCGAACGCACCGTGTGGTCACCGCCGTCGGTGTCGACGACCACTCCCCCGGCCTCGCGCACCAGCAGGACACCCGCCATCGTGTCCCAAGGCTGGTTGGAGAGGATGACGCTCGCGTCGAGTTTGCCGTCCGCGACCCAGGCCAGGTCGATCGCCGCGGAGCCGAGGAAACGGACCCGCTGCACCCGGCCGCCGAGTTCGGCCAGCAGCGCCATCCGGACGCGGTTCTTGACCTCCGCGCCTTCCCCGACCGCGAAGTCGCCGATACTCACGATCGCGTCGGACAGCTTCGTCGCTTTCGACGCCTCAAGACGCTCTTCACCGACGTACGCGCCTTGCCCTTCGGCGGCGGTGTAGGTGACGTCGAGGAACGGCAGGGAGATCGCCGCGACCGTGCTCTTGAGACCGTCGACGAGCCCGAGCGAAACGCCGCACAGCGGGATGCCGCGCGCGAAATTCGCCGTGCCGTCGACCGGGTCGAGTGCCCACCAGAGGTCCTTGTCGCCCTGATGCCCGCGTTCCTCGCCGAGGATGCCGATCTCCGGCGTCTCGCGGGCCAGGAATTCGCGGAGGGCGTCCTCGACGGCGAGATCGACGTCGGTCACCATATCGCGATCACCTTTGGCGGCAACGGAAAACGACGTCATCGAGCGGATGATCCCGGTCGCCTTGGCGACGGCCTCGCGGGCGACGGACAACAATGCGGCGTGATCGGTCATATGGGTACCGTAGCCGGAATGGACCTGTTCCCGACGGCCACGACGGCCGACGAACGCACCCGCGGCGCCGAGGTCGCGGTGCTGCCCGTCGGCAGCTTCGAACAGCACGGAGCGCACCTCCCGCTCGCCACCGACGCCCTGATCGCGACGACGATCGCCGGCGCCCTCGCCGCGGCGTACCCGGTGCTGCGGCTCCCGCCGATCACGATCGGCTGCTCCCACGAACACGCGGACTGGGCGGGCACGGTCAGCGTTTCGGCCGCGACCCTGTACGCCGTCGTGAACGACGTCGCGGCCTCCCTACGCCGTTCCGGCATACAGAAACTGGTGCTGGTGAACGCGCACGGCGGCAACTACGTCCTGTCCAACGTGGTCCAGGAGTCGACATCGCCGATGGCGCTCTTCCCCGGCGTCGAGGGCTGGCAGGCGGCGCACGACGCGGCCGGGCTGGAGACGTCGCTGGACAGCGACATGCACGCCGGGGAGCTGGAGACCTCCCTTCTGCTGCACGCGCACCCGTCGCTGGTCCGGCCCGGTTTCACCGAGGCGGATCACCTCGCCGACGACAGGCGGCACCTGCTGACGGTGGGACTGCGCCCGTATTCGGAATCCGGGGTGGTCGGGCGGCCTTCGCTGGCGACGGCGGAGAAGGGACGGCTGGTGCTGGAGTCACTGGTGGAGAGCTTCGGGGACACCCTGGCCGCTCTCGGCTGACTCGATCAGGTCCAGATGCGGCAGGAAGTGGTGCATCCGCTCCTGTTTCGTCCGCAGGTACCGCAGGTTCTCGTCGTTCGGCGTGACCAGCAGCGGCACCCGCTCACTGATCCGCACCCCGTGCCGTTTCAGCTGGTCGACCTTCGCCGGGTTGTTGGACAGCAGCCGCACCGACCGCACCCCGAGGTCGTTCAGGATCTCGGCCGCGGCACGGTAGTCGCGCGCGTCCACCGGCAGCCCCAGCGCGATGTTCGCCTCGACGGTGTCGAGCCCTTCGTCCTGCAGCCGCATCGCCTTCAGCTTCGCGAGCAGGCCGATTCCGCGTCCTTCGTGTCCTTGGGCGTACACGAGGATTCCGGCCCCCTCGTCGACGATCGCCTTCAGCGCGGCGGCCAGCTGGTCACCGCATTCGCAGTGCATCGAGCTGAAGACGTCTCCGGTGAGACATTCCGAATGGACCCGCGCCAGCGTGCCGAAGGCCGCGACGTCGCCGTGCACGAGCGCCATCTGTTCGGTGCCGTCGGCGTCCAGGTACCCATACGCGCGGAAGACGCCGTACCGGGTGGGCAGCCTGGTCTCCACGACCCTCTCGACGATCATCGGGTTTCTCCTGTCTGTTCGGTGACTCCTGACAGAACGCACGAGCAGGACGCCCGCACCGGGAAGGCTGGAGAAGAGCGCGAGCACGCCGTAGACGACGGCCACGGTGACGCCCTGCGCCGAACCGAGCCCCGCCGCGCCGAACAGCAGCGCGCAAACCCCTTCGCGCGGGCCCCAGCCGCCGATGTTCAGCGGGAGACCCATCGCGAGCAGGGCGAGGATCATCAACGGCAGCAGGTCGCCGACCGGCGCGGTGATCCCGGCGGCGCGCGCGGCGACGACGAACAGCGCGAGATGCCCGGCCAGGGTGGCGATCGAAAGCAGGCTCACGCCGGGCCAGGTCTCCTTGGTCAGCAGACCGAGCCGGACGTCGGCGAGGGTGACGGCGAACCCGCGGCGCCATTTCGATCCACTGTGGATCCACCGCTTCCCGGCCGTCATCCCGGTGACGATCAGTGTGAGGGCGAGCGCGACCACCACGATCCCGGCGCCCGTGACGACTCCGTCGATCGGCGACGGCACCACGGAAGGCGCGCTCAGCACGACGGCGACCGAAGCGCCGACGACCGCGATCTGCCCGGCCGTGCGCTCCAGCACCACCGCGCGGACGCCGCGCGGGACGTCGCCGGCTTCGCGGCCGTGCTGCACGGCCCGGTTGACGTCGCCGAGGACGCCGGCGGGCAGAACACCGTTGAGGAACAACGCGCGGTAGTACTCGCCGACCGCGCTCGGCAGCGACAACCGCAGACTGAGCCGCCGCGCGACCAGGCACCAGCGCCAGGCACTGAAAACCGTGGTGGCGAAACCGATCCCGAGCGCGGCGGCGATGCCGGCGGCGTCGACCTCGCGCAGCCCGGCCAGGAACGCGCCCGTCCCCAGCTGCCAGACGAGCACCCCGAGGATGCCGAGCGCGCCGAGGATCCGAAGCCACGGCCAGCACCGTTTCACGCAGGCACCACCAGGAGGTCTTCGTGCTGGATCACCGCGTCCAGCTCGCCCGCCGCGCACTGCGCGAGCCGCCATCGCAGGTAGGCGTCCCCGTCCGCCGCCAACTCCGGCCGCTGCTCGCAGGCGGCGCCGACCCAGCCGGTGAGCCATTCCGCGGTCAGCGCGGCCTGGTCGGCCCCCAGCCGCCATGGGCTGGGAGCGCGCCGAACGGTGGCGCCGAGCCGTTCGAAGACGCCGAACGCGACGTCCACCGCGTCCGGTCCGAGCAGCCACCGGCCGTCGGTCACGCGGCGCTGGTGCGCGTTGAAGGCGTCGGAGACCTCGATGTCGAACTTGTCCTTGGGCGACAGCACCACCCGGCCCGAAACGCTCAACGTGAACAGGACCCCGCAGCCCGCTTCGACGCAGGCCTCCGCCAGCCGGGACATCTCCTCGGCGGTGAGCAGATCGAGCAGCGCCGACGCCGCCACGAGCGAGGTCCCGGCGAAGTCCTCCGCGCGGAACTCGGTGATGTCACGCTGTTCGGTGACGACGGTGACCTCGCTTCCGTCCAAAGCGTGTTCCGGACGGCTGGTGCGCGACAGCGCGTGAGTGAGCAGGTCGGCGTCGCGGTCGTGCAGGATCCAGCGCTGACGGCCGGGCAGCCGCACCGCCAGCCAGCGGCCGAGCGAACCGGTGCCACAACCCAGATCCCGGATGACGACCTCTTCCCTTCCGGCCAGGAACGCGCGCACCGGTTCGATCAGCTCGGTCGCGCGGGCGGCGGCGTCGGCGTCCTCACGCAACTGAAGCCAGCTCGGGGCGAACTTGGTCATGCCGCCGTCCTTTCGCTCAGCAGCACGGCGGCGACACCGCGGGCCGTCTCGTCCCAGCCGGTCAGCGTCTCGCGGCGAAGGCGGGCGGAGGCGCGAAGACGGTCACGCAGTTCAGGCTCGGTGAGCCAGCGGCGAAGGGCCGCGGCCAGCGCGTTGACGTCCTCACCGGGGACGAGCATCCCGGGCACACTGCCGTCGGACGCCTGGCCGAGGGTGTCCGGCAGCGCGTCGACGGCCGTCGTCAGCACGGGAACCCCGTGTGCGAGCGCCTCGGTGACGACCATCCCGTAGGTCTCCGCGCGCGACGGCAGCACGAGAAGGTCTGCGGCCGCATACGTCGCTTCGAGCGCTTCGCCGGATCGAGGGCCGACAAGGGTGAACCGATCGCCGAGCGTGTGCCGACGCAGGCGTTCGACGTAACGGGTCTCGCGGGGAATCGCACCGACGCACTCACAAGTCCACGGTAGATCTTTGAGCGACCTCAACGCTTCCGCGAGCGTGCCCTGTCCCTTGCGCGGAGTCACGTTGGCGACGCAGACCAGCCGCGTGCCGGCCCGGTTGCCGGAAGCGACTTCGGCCCTGTCCACCCCGGGCGGCACCACGTGCACGCGATGCGGGGCGAGGTCGTGGTGCTCGATGAGCCGTCGCGCCGCCCAAGCGCTGGTCACGACCACGGCCTCGACCGCGGTGAGCGTCTCCCGCTCCAGCCGGTCCAGCTCGGCGGCGAGCGAAGGCGACAGTCCCGTCTCGTCGGCCAGCGGGAGATGCACCAGCACCGCGATCGACAGTCGTCGCGCGGACGGCCCGATCACTTCCGGCACCCCGCAAGCGACCAGTCCGTCGAGCAGGACGGCCGCACCGTCGGGCAGTCCGGCGAGTTCACGCGCCAGCGCGGCGCGTGCCCCGGTGTCGGGCCGCGGCCAGTTCCCGCGCACGGCGATCTCGTGGACCTCCAGCCCCATCGCGGTGAGGCCGTCGCACAGCCTCCGGTCGTAGACGTTGCCGCCGCTGGGCGCGCCCACGTCGTCGATGTCGTTGGGCAGGACGACGTGGAGACCGGTCACAGCGCACGCTCGTAACTCGCCCAGGCGACGTGGGACTCGTGCAGCGAGACGGTGAGCCCTTCGAGCCCGCGCGCCCCCTCGCCGAGCGCTCCGGCGTGGACGCGGTCGGCGAGCCTGTCCGCGATGACCTTCGCGAGGAACTCGGTCGAGGTGTTGATCCCGGCGAACTCGGGCACGTCGTCGAGGTTGCGGTAGTTCAGGTCGGCGAGCACCGCTTTGAGCTCTTCGGTCGCCTTGCCGATGTCGACGACGATGTTGTCGGCGTCCAGTTCGGACCGGCGGAACGTCGCGTCCACCAGGAAGGTCGCCCCGTGCAGCCGCTGCGCGGGGCCGAAGACCTCGCCTCGGAAGCTGTGGGCGACCATGACGTGGTCGCGGACGGTGATACTGAACAACGGACCTCCTCCGATCGTGCCTTAACGCGTGTCCTCCATCTGATAGGTCACACGGAGGCAGAGCGTTCCTGGTTCATTCGCGGCCAGACGCGGCATGACGTCCGGTAGTTCTCGGAACAGACAGTGCCCGCTGACCAGCACTTCGAATCCTGGATCGGCCAGCAGGCGCAAGGCGAGCGCCAAGCGGTCGGCGTAGCCGCGGTTCAGGCGACGGGACGGCGAGACCATGCCGACCTGGCTGGAGCGGATCGCCAGCCGCCGGGAATGGAAGTTCTCGCCGAGCGGGACACTGACGCGGCGGTCGCCGTACCAGCTCAGCTCGATGACCTCGCCCTCCGGCGCGAGCAGCTCCAGTGATCGCGCGAGCCCCGCCTCGCTCGCGCTCGCGTGCACGACGAGGTCGCAGTCGCCCAGCGCGTCCTCCGGTGTCGAGAAGTCGACACCGAGCGCCTCCGCGACCTTCGCGCGCTCCGGGTCCACGTCGATCAGCTGGACCCTGGTCGCGGGAAACCCGGCCAGCAGTTTCGCGACGCTGCTGCCCACCATCCCGGCGCCGACCACGGCGATCCGGTCGCCGAGTTTCGGCGACGCGTCCCAGACGGCGTTGACCGCGGTCTCGATCGTCCCCGCGAGGATGGCGCGCTCCGGCGGGACCCCGCGCGGCACCGGCGTCACGGCCGACGCCGGGACGACGTAGCGCGTCTGGTGCGGGTAGAGGCAGAAGACGACTTGCCCGGCCAAGTCTTCCGGACCACGTTCGACCACGCCGACATTGAGGTATCCGTACTTCACGGGCCCAGGGAAGTCGCCGTCCTGGAACGGCGCGCGCATGGCCTCACGTTGACTCGGTGGGACCTCGCCGCGGAAGACGAGCGTCTCGGTGCCCCGGCTCACGCCCGAGTACAGGGTGCGGACGAGTACTTCCCCGTCGCCGACCGGAGGGAGGGAGACCGGCCTGATCTCACCGTCGCCGGAACCACTGAACCAGAAGGCGCGTTCCATCGTGTCCTCTCATGTCGGACCCTGGAAGCGGGGTCACTGCCACCATAACGAGGAGGCCTCGTGATCAACCCCGGAGTTTTCCTGGGGGTCCTCGTCCAGCTGGCGCTGCTGGGGACGCTGGACGCCGTCGCCGGGCTGGGCCCGCTGGGCTGGCTCGCCGGAGCGGCCTACGGCCTCGCCGTCGGCGGATTCCTGACCTACGGCCTGAACCGGAGCACCGCGCGCTCCCTCGGCCCGGCCGACGCCGTCACGCTCGGCAGGTCCGGGCTGGTCGGCTGCGTGACCGCGCTCGTCGTCGACACCGCGGGCCGGGAGATCGCCGCGATGGTCGTCCTCGCGTCGATCGCGCTCGTCCTGGACGCCGTCGACGGCCAGGTCGCGCGCCGCACCGGGACGGCGTCCCCGCTCGGCGCGCGGTTCGACATGGAGGTCGACGCGTATCTGATCCTGATCCTGAGCGTGGTCGTCGCGCAGTCGCTCGGGCCGTGGGTGCTCACGATCGGCGCGATGCGCTACGTGTTCGTCGCCGCGAGCAGGCTTTGGCCGTGGCTGAACGCGCCGCTTCCGCCGAGCATGGCGCGCAAGACGGTCGCGGCGGTCCAGGGCATCGTGCTGGTCGTGGCGGCGTCGACGATCCTGCCGCTCTGGGTGGGCTTCGTGGTCACGCTGGGCGCGCTGGCGCTGCTGACGTGGTCGTTCGGGCGCGACACGTGGTGGCTGCTGGAGCAGCACGCCTTCACCGCCGCTCCGGCGTGATCACGCGTACTGCGCTTCGCCGTTCCCGATCGACCAGTTGACCGGATCGGTCTCCATGATCGTGATGAGCACGTTCCGCGGCTCGGTCCCCGAATACTCCTCGGCGAGTTCCGTGATCCGCCGGTAGAGCGACTTCTTCTGCTCGTCGGTGCGCCCCGGCCGCATGGTGATCGAGACGAACACGACCCCCTCGTCGCGGTGGATCCCCAGGTAGTCGTCGTATTTCAGGGTGCTCTGGCCGTTGAGGACCTGGAAGCGGTCGTCGGCCGGGATGCCGATCGTTTCGACCATCGCGTCGTGGACCGCGTTGCCGAGGGCTTCGAGCTTGCCGGTCCCGATGGCGTCGATGCGCACGAGGGGCATGTCAGTTCTCCTTGGTGGCGAGCAGGCCGAGGGCGCCGTCGACGGCTTTCGCGAAGACGTCCGGTGAGCCGGCGGCGCGGGCGAGGATGTAGCCGCCCTGCAGCGCGGCGACCAGCGCGGTCGCCGTGGCGAGCGGGTCGAGCTTCGCGTCGAGTTCACCGGCCGCGCGGCCCTCGTCGAGCAGCTCGGCGAGGCGGCCCGTGAGCCAGCCGAAGAACTCCTCGACCGGCTTGCGCAGATCCGCGTCGGCCATCACGTCGGGATCCTGGGCGAGCCTGCCGACCGGGCAACCCTTGAGCACGGCGCGCTCGCGGCGCAGGTAGACGGTGATGCGCTCGACGGCCGAGCCGGGCCCGGAGAACTCGGCCTCCGCCCTGGCGCGAAGGTCGTCGGCGCTGCGGACGATCGCGGCGAGCGCGAGTTCGGACTTGCCCTGGAAGTGGTGGTACATGCTGCCCTGGCCGGCGCCGGAACGTTCCTGGATCGCCTTCGGGCTGGTGCCGACGTAGCCGCGCTCCCACAGAAGTTCGCGAGTGCTCTCGATGAGCTTTTCCCTCTTGTCCACGACCTGACCGTACATACTAGTAGGTACAGTGAGCAAGGGGGAGCAAGGGACCTTTGCTACCACTTTCGCGAGAACCCGCAGGTCAGGGCCCAGGTCTCCGCATTTAGCCGACTAACTGCGTCCCCCTCCGAAGGCCGACGGCCGTGAAGGCCTCCTTCCCTACCCTCAAAGTAGGCAAGGAGGCCTTCACGGACAGCGAGATCGCCACAGGCGCCCCACGCGTCACCCCAGGCGCGTGAAGCCCATGCCCAGGTACATGAAGGCCCCCTTCCTTGCGCCTAAGTACAGCAAGGGGACCTTCATGTACCGCCAGATCGTCACAGGCGCCCCAGCGTCCTCAAGCCTCCCACCCGACGCACGTGAAGCCCCTTCACACGGCTCAGCCGAGGAAACTCGACCTTCGCACGTGTCCCAAGTTCGTGAAGGGGGGCCCTGGGTCCCTCAAGGAGGCCTTCACAGACCACCCAAGCCTCAAGACCGCGAGTCCTGCCCGAACCGCTCCCACTCCCGATCCCAAGCCGCCCGCCGCGCCCGGTTCAGCAGCTGCCGCGCGACCAGATACCCCGCGGCCAGCAGCGCCACCGCGGCCAGCCACACCCCCACCCCGACACCGATCCCCGCACTGGTCGCGTCCATCGGCATCACCGGCGGCTCGGCCACGGCGCCGGACTCGTCGAGCCACACGGTCACCGCGTCCCCCGCCGAAGCACCGAGGTCGGCGCTCACGAGAGCCTCCTGAAAGCCCCCATCCGGCAACGCCCACCGCGCCGCCACCGAAGCCGTCTCCGCGGAAGGCATCCCGTCGACGCCGACACGCGCCGGCGGCGCGTCCTCGAGCAGGAAAGCGGTCGTCGAGTGCCGCGAAGCCGTCTCAAGAGCCGAGCGCGCCATCATGGTGGCGTAGGCCTCCGAGCCGGCCGCCGCGGCCAGCGGTACACCCAGCAGCGCCGCCAAGACGCCGCCGACGAGGATCACCGCCTCGATCCGGTCCGGGATCCGGGCCAGCGGATTCCGGCCGAGATGGATTCGGCGCCACAGGAACACGAGCCACATGACGGACCTCCTTCACCGGCCCCCACCGACAAGACTGCGCCGGAAAGAACCGGAGTAACAGGAGGCTTTGGTCCCGTCAGCGGCTCTCACCAGGGACCACGTACGCGGCGGCCGCCCGGTTCATCGCATGACGTGTTCGTACGCGCGCTTCAGGTCCTCGACCCGGCCCGGAGGCGCGACCAGCGGTCCCTTCGCCCAATCGCAGCCGAGTTCGTGCAGGACCTGCAGTTGTCGCGCGGTTTCGACCCCTTCGGCGACCACCACGAGGTCGACGGCGTGCGCCATCGCCATGATCCCGGCGACGATCGGCTCGGCGTCGCTCGACCTGCCGAGGTCGGCCACGAACGAGCGGTCGATCTCGATCACGTTGAGATCGAGGCGGCACAGCTGGGCGAGCGAGGAATACCCGGCGCCGAACCGTTCCGCGGTCACCCGCACCCCGGTCTTCCGCAGCGCGTCGACCGTGTCGGCCGCGTCTTTCAGCGCCGTCTCGTCGACGTCGAGGCACAGGTCCTGCGGCCCCAGCCCCGCGGCTTCCAGGGTTGTCTGAACCACTTGCAGCAACGCGGGATCGCCCAGTTGGCGGACCGAAAGGCTCACATTCACATTACAGTTCACACCATGATCGGCACGCCATCGAGAGATCTCGCGGGCGGCCTTGGCGAGGACCTCCGCCCCGATGACCGTCAAAAGATCGCCGTCGTCGGCGATCTCGGCCAATTCCGCCGGATCGATCGGCCCGCGCTCCGGATGAGCCCAGCAGGACTTCGCCTTCACCGCGACCATGTCACCGGTCCGCAAATCGACGACGGGCTGATAAACGGTCTCGACCAGGCCTGCGGCGACGGCATTGCGCAGATCCTGTTCCAGCGCGAAACGGTCTTGTACTCGTTTTCGCATGATCGGCGCATAGAACGCATATCGCCCCGGCCCGAAAGTCTTGGCCTGATACATCGCCAAATCGGCGTCTTCCAGCAATTCGTCGGCGCTGCGCCGATCGCCCGGTTCGGCGATCACTATTCCAATACTCGTATTTATATGCAGTTCGCGGCCGTGCACGGTCAGCGATTCGGCGAGCCGCCGCTGGAGATGGTCGGCGAGTGCCCGCACCTCGGCGGCTTCGGTATAACCGGTGGTGATGACCAGAAACTCGTCCCCGCCGAGCCGACCGACCAGGTCCGAAGGCCCGGCGGCGGCCCGCAGCCGGTCGCCGATGATGCGCAGCACCTGGTCGCCGACGGTATGACCGAGCGAATCGTTGATGATCTTGAACTTGTCGAGGTCGATGAACATCACGGTGGTCGTATGCGCCGGATCCGCGTTCGTGCGGCGCAGGTGGTTCAGCGCGAGGGTGCGGTTCGCGAGCCTGGTCAGCGGATCGTGGGTGGCCTCGTAGGCCAGCCGTTCGCTGATCGCCCGCCGCTCGGTGATGTCGGCGAAAGACGTCAGCACGGAGGGCACGCTCTGCCCCGGCGCCATCAGCGGACCGGAGGTCAGCGAAAGCCATCGGTGCGCGCCGTCGCGCCGCCGCACCTGCACGACCCGCCCGGTCTCGACCTTGCCGGAACGCCGCACCCGCGCGGACGGCAGATCGTCGACGGGCACCGGGGCACCGTGCTCGTCGTGCAGCCGCAACGTCCGGCTCTCCAGGCCGACCAGGGAACCCTGCGGCACCCCGGCGATGCGGTGCGCCGCGGAGTTCGCCAGTTCGATCCGCCCGCCCGGGCCGACCAGCAGCACCCCCTCGTCGAGCGTCTCGACGACGGTGGCGAATTCGGCCTCGGCCCGGCGCTGCGCGGTCTCGTCGGCGCACAGCAGCACGTAACCGTCGAACATCTCGGCCGCGGAGACCCGCACGGCCAGTGCCGTGCCGTCGGCGCTGTAATGCGTCGCCTGCACGACACCACCCGAGGCGACGACCTGCCGCGGGCTCATCGGCGCGCCGACGACCTCGGCCACCGGAACCCCGATGACCTGGTCGAGATCATGGCCGTAGACGGCCTCCGCCGCCGGATTCCAGCTCGTCACGAGCCCGTCGGGGGAGGTCGCGATGATGGCGTCGCTCGCGTGGCCGACCAGCGCGGCCTGAAACCGCAGACCGGCCTCGGCCGCCTTCTGCGTGGTCAGGTCGCGCATGATCACCTGGTACGCGGGTTTGCCCTCCCACGTCGTGAGCACCGCCTGCGATTCGACGGTGACACGCCTGCCCTGCAGGGTCCGCAAGGTCATCTCCGTCGGCTCACTGAACGAGCCGGGCGAAACCAGCGAGCCGATCCGCGCCAGCAACGCGTCCTGCGAGCCGGCATCGACCAGGTCGGTGATGTGCATCCCGATGATCTCGGTCGACACCTTCGCGCCCACGAACCGCATCGTGGCCGAGTTCACGAAGACGACTTTGCCCCGCTGATGGACACAGATCCCGTAAGGGCTCGCCTCCACCATCGTGAGATATTGCGTTCCCAATGCGCCGCCGTCGGAATTTTGCTCCAAAAGGCGGTACCCCTGACCGAGAAAGGCGAGCGCGGGTTCACCGCGCTGATCCCTCTCGGCGGACAACTCGGTCAGCAGACGGACGAGCGACGCGTGCCGGTCGGGTTTTCCCACCGTGCGGGTCGCGGTGCCGTTCGCTGGCGAGGAATCCTGATCCGAGGGCCGGTGGGTGTCGGGAGTCCCACCTTCGAGATCGTCAGGATCCATCTGATCCAAACCCCCTACTCGACTGATGTAGCTTCCGATTAGATCACTAAATCGACGTAGCCGTCCTCCCCGGACAGCTGATCGGTGCGGCCATTCCACCCCAGCGTTGACCGAATGTAGTTGAAGGGAAACACGTGCGGAGCAAAACAGACATCTGCGGCATCGGCGCCGTAACCGCCTACGGCTGGGGCCGCGAATCACTGTGGGAGGGCCTGGCGAGCGGCGTCCCCTGCGCCCAATTCACCGAAGGCTTCGGCGAAACACCGGATCGACCGGGCTGGGTCGCCCACGTCCCCGAGGGCGGCCGGGACAGGGACGGCAGCCTGCACGCGCGCGCCCTGCTCGCGGCGGCGCGAGAAGCCATCGAAGACGCCGGCGCGCGGGGCTGGACGCCGGGCCGCCGGGTCGGCGTGATCTCCGGCGGCGTGCGCGAGGACCTGCGCACCTGGGACCGGCTCATCGAGATGGGTGAGCAGCTCATGTACCGGCGCGAATTCATCGGCATGATGCCCTCGACCCCGATCGCCACCCTCATGGCGGAGTTCGGTTTCCACGGCCCTTCCATGGCGACGTCCGCGATGTGCGCGACCGGCGGCGCCGCGGTGCTCACCGCGAAGATGTGGCTGGACGCCGGCATGGCCGACGACGTGGTCGTGGTCACCACGGATCTGTCCGCGACCAGGCCGATGGTGCGGAACTTCGTGCACTGCGGGGTGGCGGTCACCGACGTGCCCCCGCTCGAGGCGTGCCGACCTTTCCAAGAGGGCACAAGGGGTTTCACCTTCTCCGAGGCCGCGGTCGCGGTGGTGCTGACCCAGCGGAAGACCGAGTCGTACGCGACGCTGCGAGGCGGCGCCATGACCCACGAGGCGCACAACGCGATGGCGCTCGACCCCGATCCGACGAACGCGATCGCGGCGGTGACCGGGGCGCTGGAGAACGCCGGCGCCGCGCCGTCCGACGTCCGCTACCTCAACGCGCACGGAACGGGTACGAAACTCTGCCACCGCACGGAATCCCGGATCCTCGAAGCGGTCTTCCCCAAGGAGACCGAGATCTACTCGATCAAACCGTTGACCGGGCACAGCCAGTCGGGCAGCGCGCTGACCGAGATCGCGGCGATCTGCCTCGCGGCGGAGCGCGACCTGGTCCCGGCGCCGAAACCGGTGGCGGAAGGGCATTCGCAGCTGATGGACGGGCCGTCCCGGCCGGAAAGCGGGCTCACTGTCAAGACGTCGATCGGGATGGGCGGCTACGTCGCGGCCGTCGTGCTGGAGACCGCCTAGCGAGCAATTCGATAACACACGGTCTCTTCGCCGTCACGAGCTGTCATCATGTAGCGACAAGCACTGAGCACGGAGGCGACCATGGGCCCGCGAACGGCGACCGACAACCTCGTCCACAACTACCTGTTCTTGCGGCGTGCCATAGGTTTCCTCGGGATCGGGCTGCCCTTCGTGCTGGTCTTCGGGAAGATGGCCGTCGACGGCGGCGGCCTGCTCAACTCGATCAGCGGGTACTACTACTCGGGAATGCGGGACGTCTGGGTCGGTGTCATGTGCGCCATCGGCGTCTTCCTGTTGTCCTATCGGGGTTACGGCCGGGTCGATGACATCGCGGGCAACATCGCCGCCGTGGCCGCCGTCGGGGTGGCGCTCTTCCCCACGACACCGGCGAACGGCGACCGTACGGACGAGATCGTCGGTCTGCTGCACCTCGGCTTCGCCGCGGTCTTCTTCCTCACCTTGGCGTTCTTCTGCATCGTGCTGTTCACCAAGTCGGACAAGGAGATCCCCGGCGCCCGCAAACCCGTGCGGAACCAGCTGTACGTCGTGTCCGGCGTGATCATGCTGGTGTGCCTGGCGTTGATCGTGCTCTGCGGGCTGGTCTTCGACGACCTGACCAAGGATCTCTACCCGGCGCTGTGGCTGGAGTCGATCGCGATCCTCGCGTTCGGTGTCGCGTGGCTCACCAAGGGCGGGACCCTGTTGCCGGACAAGCCGGTGACGGCGGGGACCC
This sequence comes from Amycolatopsis sp. NPDC057786, assembly GCF_042797905.1. NCBI lineage: Bacteria > Bacillati > Actinomycetota > Actinomycetes > Pseudonocardiales > Pseudonocardiaceae > Amycolatopsis > Amycolatopsis sp. NPDC057786. The sequence continues at coordinate 77,183 of NZ_JBHVKW010000017.1, read as the reverse complement.
GCGTGACGGCCTGACCAGTGCCGGAGCCGCGCCGGTCAAGGTAAAGGAACCTTTGCGCTCGGCCGGGTCGTTGACCCCTCATGACCGATCGCATCGCATTCCGCCTCGGCCGCCGCGACCTGCTGGTGGTCGCGGGGATTCCCGGGGCCGGCAAGACCACCCTGCTGTCCCGGGCGGCGACCGGCGCCCTACCCGTGCTCGACTCCGACCAGGTCCGCGCGCGGCTGCGCGAACGGCTGCCGCCCTCGGTGCCGTACCGGTTCTACCGGCCGGTGGTCCACCTTTGGCATCGCGCGCGGGTTGTCCGGTCCGCGCTGGCCGACGGCGGCCCGCTCATCGTGCACGAGCCCTCGACCCGCGCGACGACCCGCGGGCTGCTCGCCCTGCTCGGCATGGTGAGCCGCCGCCCGGTCCGGTTGCTGTGGCTCGACGTCACCCCGGAGGACGCCCGCGCGGGCCAAGTCGCGCGCGGGCGCGTCATCCGGCGGCACTCGTTCGCCCGCCACGTCAAGAGGGCCGAGAAGGTGCGCCGCGCCCTGCGCGACGGCTGGGTGCCGTCAGGCTGGAGCGGCGCGCGGATGGTGACCCGCGAGGTCACCGGAGCACTGCGCTTCGTCACCGAGGAGGAGCCGGGGAGAGACCGCTCAGGCGACGTCCGGCTCCTTCGCGTCGAGCGGCCCGCGGCACCCGCCGTCCGCGCCGGCTAGCGGTTCCGGTTCGGGTTCGTCCGCGGGCATCGGACGGTTCGGGTGCGGGTTCAACGGCGTCCAGCGGATGCGTACCGGCATCGTCGTTCGTCCTTTCCCTCTTCACCGGAATACGGACGTGACGAGCGATCGGTTCAGATCCCCACGTAGTTCTCGGCGAAGAAGTCCTGGTGCGCGCGGGAAACCCGCAGGCTCTCCAGCCGCGCGTCCCGCAGGGCCCGCTGGAAGACCGCCTCGTCGTCGTATCCGGCGGGGCCGTGCAACAGGTTGATCATCCAGAGGGAGAACTCCTGCGCGCGCCAGATCCGCGGCAGGCATTCGGCGGAATAGCGCTCGAGTGCCGTCGTGTCGCTCTCGATGTGGGCCTTGATCAACGCGTGCGCGAGGATCTCGGCCTCCATCAACGCCAGATTCGCGCCCTTGGCCGCGGCGGGACTGATCAGGCTCGCGGCGTCCCCCGCGAGGAACAGGTTCCCCCGCTGGATCGTGTCCATCACCCGCGAGGCCATGTCCACGATCCGGCGCTCGATGATGGCGCCGCGTTTGAGTTCGCCGTAGCGGTCGGCCCGCATTCGCAGGTGCAGTTCGTCCCAGATCCGGTCGTCTCCCCAGTTCTCCGGATCCTCGCCGCGCGGTACTTCGAGGTAATAGCGCGTCACCGTCGGCGTCCTGGCCATATGCCCGGCGAAGCCGCGTTCGTGGATCGCGTAGCCGATCGCGGACATACTCGGCGGCGCCTCGGCGAGGATCGCGAGCCACGAGATGTCGTGGTCCCGCCGGAAGACCCTGGCGGGCACGGATCTCAGCGAGATCCCGCGTCTGCCATCGCAACCGGCGATGTACTTGGCACGCAAGAGAAGATCATCGGCGATGACCGTCGCGTCCATCCCCGACACCGAGGTGACCTCCGTGCCGAATCTGATCTCCCCGCCGCGGGCGAGGAATTCGGCGATCAGATCGGCGACCAGGAACTGCTGCGGATAGACGGTGTGCACCTCACCGTTCCCGAGTTCGCCGTACTTGAGCTCGAATTCGGCCTGCTCGTGACGAAAAGCGCAGGTGTCGTGCCTCAGGCCTTTCTCGAGCAGTCCCGCGGCGAGCCCGTTCTCGGTGAGCACACGGACGCTGTTCGCGGCGAGAAAGCCCGCCCTGGCCCGGTTTTCGACATGGGCACGGCTTCGGCGCTCCAGGACCAGGCAGTCGATTCCGGCGGCCCGTAACAGGTTTCCCAGTACGAGCCCCGCCGGACCGGCCCCCACGATCACCACGTCGGCATCGATCTTTCCCACGAAAGCCCCCAGTACCTTCGCCCGCCCCCAGTGCGGTCCAAGGTACACAAAACGCCCTGACGCCGTGGGCGTTCATTCGTTCTGAGCGCGCGCCCTCGCCCTGCGTTTCCCTTCGTGCATCGCCACGACACGGGCGATCGGGATCGTGTGCCCCTGCTCGACGAGGTCGGCGGGCAGCGTCTGCGGTTCCGGCATCGCCTCGGCCCACGGATCCTTGTCCCCGAGGAGACCGGGCGCCGTACGGATGGTGAAATCGGCGGGGACCACGTTTTCGAGCTCGTCCCAGGCCACCGGGAACGACACGGTCAGCCCCGGCCGCAACCGGGGGCTGTACGCCGCCGCGACCGTGTTCCCGCCCGCCCGCGTCGAATCGAGGAACACCTTCCCCTCGCGGTCTTCCACGATGTACGCGGTCGTCGCGACCGCCGGGTCGACCTGCTCCGCACGGGCGGCGAGGGCGCGGGTCGCGGCCGCGACGTCTTCGAAGCCCTGCCCCGGCGTCAGCGGGACGAAGATGTGCACGCCCTTGGAACCACTGGTCTTCACCGCCCCGGCGAGCCCGGAGTCGGCGAGGGCCTGCCGCACCAGCATCGCGGCCTTCACGACATGGGCGAAATCGTCCCCGGCGGGCGGGTCGAGGTCCAGCACCAGATGGGTCGGCCCGGCGTCGGCGTCCACGGTCATCAAGGTCGGGTGGTATTCGACGGCGCGCTGGTTCGCGAACCACAGCAGCGTCCGGCGGTCGTCGCAGAGCGCGTACGACACCTGCCGTTTCGACCTCTCGGCCCACATCCCGTGCCGTTTGACCCAGTCCGGCGTGTATTTGGGCAGGTTCTTCTGCATGAACGGGTCCTGGCCGCGAAGGATGCGGACGACCGAAAGCGGCCTGTCCTCCAGAACCGGGAGAACGCGGCCCGCGACGGCGTCCAGATAATCCACCAGGTCGCGTTTGGTCGCACCCTCGAACAACGGCTGGTCGAGGTTGGTCAGCTTGACGCCGTCACGCTCCTCATCGCTCATGAGGTGAGCGTGGCACAAAAAAACTCGTGAGTGGTAGTGATGGCGTCACTACCACTCACGAGAGTCGGCACCTAGCTGATGTTGGCGTCGATGCAGGCGTAGAAGGCGTTCGCCGTGTCGTAGACGTTCCAGCGGGCGAGGATCTTGTGCCGCCCGCTCTGCTGCAGGTTCACGCTGTGGGTGACCGTGGCACCCGGCTGCGCGCCACCGTCGTTGAAGCTGGCGACCTTGGCACCGTCGACGAAGTACTCCCAGGTGCTGGTGCGATGACGAGCCGTCAGCGTCCACCGGAACGTGGTGGTCCGGCCGAGGGAATGCACCTTCCAGCCCTTGCTGTCGTCGTTGAGGTCCGCGAAACGGCCGACGCCGCCGTTACAGCTCATGAGGCCCTTGGGGCCCTCGACACTTTGCGGCTCCCATTTGATGGAGCCACAGGAAACGGTGTTCTGCGCGCACTGCGCCTGCCTGCTCGCGGGCGAGGAAACGTAACCGTGCGCGTTGGCGGTGCCCGCCGGGATCGCGACCAGAGCCGCCGGCACCATCGCCGCACCTGCCGCCAGGGTCAAAAGCCGTCGTTTGAAGCTCATGTCTACCCCTTTCCCATCTCTACACCCACCGCGGACTCGAGATTCCTGGGTCACAGCGAGCGAAATACCAATGAAGGTCGGGACACATCCGCCGAAACGCCGAGCGAGCGAATGTGGTCTAGACCATAATTGGTTCAGACGACTCGGTCAAGAGTAACCAACCGGGCACTTGGAGTCGTGAAGATCGAACAGGGGTTGTCAAGCCGGACGTTCAGCCCGCACCCAAACAGACGAAGGGTCGCCGGAACGGGTCAACGGCGATGGTGTCAGCCAAGGCCGTCGCCGGTCCGGCCCCTTCGGCGAGTCCGCGGTGGTAGTCGTCCATCGCGGCCGCCGCGGCCTCGTCACCGACTCGGCTCAAGGGCGCGATCACCGTCCGCGAACCGCTCGCGAGCAGCGCGCTGGCGAAACCGAGGACCTCGTCGCCGGGCCGGATCCGGTTCAGCGCCAGTTCACAGGCCGCGAAGACGACTTGCGCCGGCGGCTGCGCGAGCCCGGCCATCTCGTGCGCGAAGAGCGCGCCGTCGGCCAGTTCCAGCCGGGAGAACAGGGCGTTCTCGGGTTCGTGCGCGCCGTGCGCGGCGATGTGCGCGAGCTTCGCGCCGTCCAGCGCGCGCAAGACGGCGGACACGGTCGCGTCGGCCCCGGTCAGCGTATGCGCGGACCGGTAATGCGTGGCGAGTTTGTCCAGCTCACCCCTGGTCCCGACGAGGCCGGGCCCGCGGACGAGGACGACCTTCCGCGCGCGGGGCGTCGTCGAGCGCTCCGCGCCCAGCCACGCCGTCGCCGAAGGGGCGACGACGATAGGCCGTGACCGCAGCGCCGGCAGCACTCCCCAAGGCACGGCGAACAACGGGCCGGTCGGCACGACGACCAGACCTCGGTCCCCCAGCAGCGCTTCGAGCGGCCGGATCAGCCGGCCGTCCAGCCGTTCCGCCTGTTTGCGCGCCGAAGCGAGCACCGACTGGACCAGCGGCGCCGGCAACCGATCCGGCGCCAGTGCGTCGAGATCGATGTTCAGCATCCGCGCGGACTCAGCCGCCCGCTCGGCCGAACCGAGCCGCACCAGTTCGCACCGTCCGCCGACGACGACCATCGCCACCAGGTCGTCCCCCGACGACGCGAAACTCACCAGCGCGCGTTCGCCCAGCTCGTCGGCCACCTCGGCGAGCCGCGCGACCGGCCTCGGCCTGCCCCATCGGCCCGTATGCCACCCGAGCCGATGCGCCTCGCGCAACCGCTCGGCGTACTTGGAACGCAACGCCGCCGTCGGATGCCCGTCGTGCTGCGCCTGGTGGATCGCCTGATCGAGCCCCCGGACCTCACCGACCCGCTCGGCGAGCTCCGGATCGGCCACCACAACAGGTTCGTACCGGTAACTTTGCGCGCGGGTCCGCTCCGTCCAGCCGAACAACCGGGCCGCGTCAGCGCGCTCCAGCACGATCTTGACGGCCAGATCCGCCAGCTCCCTGCCGTGCAGCGCCGTCCCGGACACCAGCTCGATGCCGCCCATCCGATCGCGGACGCGGTCGAGTTCGGTGAGCCCGGCCCGGATCTCGGCCAGCGCCCTGCTCTTGTCGCCCTCGGCCACCGCGAGTTCCGCCCGGCAAAGCCGGCGCAACATCCGATAATCGACCGACGTCAGCCGCCCCGGCCGCGGAATCCGTTCGAGCAACTCGGCCGCACGTTTGCGTTTTCCCTTGCGCAGCTCGACCCGGACGGCCAGCATCCGTGCCAGCGCCGCCTGATCGGCGAGCCTCGGCATCGGCATCCCGTTCGCCGCGCGCAGCGCACGTGACGTCAAGGTCGGCGGGATCACGTTGGTGTGCAAGGCTTCCTGCACGTCGGCACGGAGTCCGACGATGGTCGCGTTGGCGACACAGGTCTGGCAACCCCAGCGCAGCATCCTGCGACGTGCGGACGCGGCATAGGAACGGGCGAGTTCCAGATCATCGCTCATCAGCGCTGCCGACGCGCGGAAGAGTTCGCCATACGCCAGCTCACGGGTAACCGTCCGTTGCGCACGCATCACCGGAAGCGCCTCGTCGAGAAATCCGCCCGCCTCGTCAGAGAGGCCCGCTGTCAGCAACGCCTGCGCCTGATCCAACCGGAGCAGGGGAGGCACCTCGCCTCTCAGTGAGCGGTAAATCCGCTCACTTTCCTGATAAAGCCGCAGTGCGGCCGGGACATTGCCGATTCTGAGCTCCAAGGAGCCCAAGGGCCTTCGGACATCACCGGCCGTCAGGCTCAGGCCATGCTGGTCGGCCAGCGCGATCGCTTGGACCAGGTCTTCGCGAGCTCGCCGGACATTACCCAACCTGGTGAAGGCGAGACCTCGCGTCGCCATGGTGTTCACCAACGGGTCGAGCTGCGAAACCCGGTCTTCGGCGGTCTCGAGGCTCTTCTTCTTGTGCACCAACGACGAATCGAAGTACACGATGCTCTCGTCATTTCGCCCGGCGGCCATGAGCAGCAAGGCGTAGTTATGGTCCACGGACCCGCTCAGTTCGGACCGAAGCCCAGGGTCGGGCACGGCGTCGAGCAGACGCCTGACGTCGTCCAGCCCGGCCAGGCCCGCGGCCACACCACCACTGGTCTCCGAGGAAAGCGCGGCGAGCGAGTTGGCCAAGCGAATCCGCACCACAAGCCAGTCGGAACGGATTTCGTCCGCGACCGGATGGATCGAATCGAGCAGCATCATTCCGCGGCGAAGCAACCGGTAGCCCTCTTGGGAACGTGCTGCACACGCCGCATCGACCCCGGCCCGGTGCAGGGCACGGGCCTCACGGACGGCCTCGGCTTGAGCTGACTCGGTTACGACCACAGGTCTATGACAGCACAGTCCGTAGCCGAAAGAGGCCCGCCCTCGGGCTTTGCCCGATCGGGCGGGCCGAAACCCCCGGCCGATAGGTCTCAGGAAGTGGGCGGGGGCGTCTGGATACAGCCACCGCCACAATCGAAACGAGGGTTTCGATTGTGCTCACAATCAGGGCCGTGCTGGTGTTCTCCCTGGTCAGGCTTGGGCTGAGCCGGGTCGAGCGGCTCCTCCTCGCCGATGGGGTCCTTGACGTCCGTAGGTGTCGACATTTGACGATCTCCTCCCCTGATGATCTTTCTTTGTCGTACCAGGCAGCCTCGATTACGACGGCCCCCTCTGTTCGCAGGCCCTCTTCCTGCGAACGGGGCAATAGTGCCACAACGGAGCAGTGATCGGGAGCGATTACCTACACTGAGTCATCGTCGGCACCCAAAAGGGGGACGCCTGGTTAGCGAGCCTCACGATCTCGGCCACATGGCCGCGCCGCACCACGCGAAGACGGTGAATCGAGATCATTCCACTGCGCCATCCGGCCTAAGATCCAAAAATTCTTGCCACACAAGGGTTTCCGGCCGAAGAGGCGGGGAACTCGCGACCTGTCGGGGGTTGACCGGCGAATATCCGGAGGAGATAACGATGCCCACGTGGTTGGTCATCATCATCGTCATCGCCGCGATCCTTGTGGTGGGCGCGGCCGTCTGGTTCGTCGTCGCGGAACAACGCAGGCGGCGATTGCGAGAAACGTTCGGTCCCGAATACGACCGGGTGGTCGAGGAACACGAAAGCCCGAAGGAAGCCGAACGTGAGCTTTCGTCGCGGGTGAAACGACATTCGGATCTCGACATCCGGCCGCTGCCGGCGACCACAAAGGACCGGTACGCCCAGGAATGGGCGCTGATCCAGGAACAGTTCGTCGACCGTCCGTCCGGCGCCGTCGTCGAGGCGGACCGGGTGCTGGTCTCCTTGATGGCCGAGCGCGGCTACCCGACCGAGGGGTACGACCAGCAACTCGCGGATCTGTCCGTCCGGCACGCGAACGCGTTGCGGCACTACCGCGCCGGACACGACACACTGGTTCGCCATCGGGAATCCGAAATGTCCACAGAGGACATGCGCGAAGCGATGAAGCACTACCGCGAAGTGTTCGAAGAGCTGTTGACCGAGGACGGCGAAGGAGCGGAAGGCCATGGAAAGCAGGCCCCTGGAAACCGAGGGAACGGATCGGCTCGGCGAGGAACCGACCGCTGACGGGCAGGCCTTGAGCACCGAGGACTTGGTGGCCGCCGATTCCGGGCACACCGACGAAGACGAAGCGCGGACGTTGTTCGCCGACGCCGACGTCGACAGGTTCCGTGAGAGCTGGCAAGGCATCCAAACGGCCTTTGTGGACGATCCGCGGCGGGCGGTCAAGGAGGCCGATGAACTCGTCGCGGTCGTGATCCAGAACCTGGCCACGACGTTCGCGGACCACAAGAAGGAACTGGAATCCGCGTGGAGCCAGGGCGAACCGGCGACCGAAGACCTCCGGATCGCGCTGCGCCGCTACCGGTCGTTCTTCAACCAGTTGCTGAGCGCGTAGGCGAAACCTCGGCTGGCTCGGTATCAGTCGTACCTCTGGGCCCTGCTTGGCCGGAGGTTGCGAAAGCCACTTTCGAGACGTCTGATGTCCCGAAAGTGGCTTTCGCGACACCACCTCCAGAACCCAGGCCGGGTAGCCACGTAGGCACCGAAGGCACCTAACCGTCCTTGCCACTCACGAGTCTTTCACGCGCCCGTGGTCGAACCGGGCCGCACGATCATCAGCACCGTCACCACCACCCAGAGCAGATTGAACATCCCCGTGTACATCGCCACCCGCCCCGCCGTGACCGGTTCCGACGGCTTCTCCGCGCCCAGCGCGGTGAGGATCGCGTTCTGCCCCGGCAGGACCAGCAACGCCAGCACGCCGGCGGCGGCCGCGGTGAGCACGATCGACGCGATCACCCACAGGTCGCCGAAGACCCGCATGCTGCCCGCGGTCGCCAGCCCGAAGAACGGCACCGCGATCCCGAAGATCGCGTAGACGCGGCAGATCCGGTTGAGCGCGCGAAGCACGGACAGCCCGGAACCCGGTTCGGCGAAGGCCTTGCGCGCGGCGGCGGGGAACATGCTCGCCGCGACGGTGACGGGTCCGACCGCGATGACGGCGGCGAGCACATGGAGGATCAGAAGGACTTTCGACACGCCGCCGAGCCTATGATCGTCACCCCTCCCTCCGGTACCGGTGTTTTCGACAGATGTCGCAGGATTCCGGCCATCCGGCTACGTCCGGCGACGTACGCGGAGTGCCGCCCGTGAACGGATGTGGCGACGGCCTCTCCCGCGACACCATTCGTCACCATGAACCTTCCCGTGGACACAGACGAACTCACGAAACGGTACGGCGAGCAGCTCGCCGTCGACCGGATGAAGCTGACCGTGCTGCCCGGCGAGATCTACGGTTTCCTCGGCCCGAACGGTGCGGGCAAGACGACGACGTTGCGGATGCTGCTGGGGCTCGTCCGGCCGACTTCCGGCAGCGTCCGGCTGTTCGGCAGGCCGCCCGGCGATCTCGACGGCGTCGGCGCGCTGATCGAATCGCCGGGGTTCTACCCGTATCTGTCCGGTTCGGACAATCTCAAGGTGCTGGCCCGGTACAGCGGAACGGATCCGCTCCGCGTCGGCGAGGTGCTCGCGATGGTCGACCTCGCCGATCGCGGCAAGGACCGGTACTCGACCTACTCCCTCGGCATGAAGCAGCGGCTCGGGGTCGCCGCGGCGCTGCTGAAGGATCCGCGGCTGCTGATCCTCGACGAGCCGACCAACGGGCTCGACCCGGCCGGGATGGCCGACATGCGGGTGCTGATCCGCAGGCTCGGCGCGGAGGGCTGCACCGTGCTGCTGTCGAGCCACCTGCTGGGCGAGGTCCAGCAGATCTGCGACCGGGTCGGCGTCGTCTCGCGCGGGCGGCTGGTCGCGGAGAACACGGTGGCCGAGCTGCGCGGCGGCACGGTGCTGCACATCGAAACCGACGAGATCATGCGCGCCGCGGACCTGGTGCGGCACTGGATCGGCGCGGAGAACGTGCGCGTGAGCGGGACCGGTCTCGACCTGACCGTCGACCCGGACCGCGCGTCGTGGCTGAACCGCGAACTCGTCACGGAAGGGATCCCGGTACGCGAACTGCACGTCCGCGAACGGGATCTGGAACAGGTCTTCTTCGAGCTCACCGGAGAGGTGGCGGATCATGTGGGGTAGTTGTACCGCCGAGCTGGCGAAACTCGTCCGGCGTCCGGCGAACTGGTTCATGCTGGGGATCGCGGTCGTGCTCGGCCTGACCTTCACCTATCTGCTGCCGCTCGCGGGCGCGGCGGGTTCGTCGAGCGGGGCGCCAGGGACGGATCGCGGGCTGGCCGCGACCCTTCCGGCGAATCTGGTCGGCAACTCGATCGGCGGGCTGCCGGTGTTCCTCGGGGCGATCCTGCTGGTGATCGGGGTGCTGGCCGTCGGCACCGAATACGGCTGGAGCACGTGGAAAACCGTGCTGACACAAGGACCTTCGCGACTGACCGTCTACAGTGGAAAGTTGTTCGCGCTCGCCGTCGCGGCACTGACCGTCGTGCTGACGAGCTTCGCGACCGGCGCGGTCACTAGCGCGCTCATCGCCTCTTCGGAGGGCGAGCCGCTGAACTGGCCGTCGTTCGGCTCGCTGCTGACGGGGATCGGCGCCGGCTGGCTGATCGCCATGACCTGGGCGGCGCTCGGCGCGGCGCTCGCCATCGCGATGCGCGGGGTGGCGCTGCCGATCGGGCTCGGCCTGGTGTGGCTGCTGGTGGTCCAGAACCTGCTGTTCGGGGTGGCGGCCCCGCTCGTGGACTGGGTCGGCACGCTCCAGCTGGCACTGCCGGGAGCCAACGCCGGTTCGCTGGCCGCGTCGCTGGGCGCTTCGGGCGCGACGCCGGGGATCGGGGAACTCGTCGGTGCCTCACAGGCGACGCTGGTCGTGGCTAGCTACCTGGTGGTCTTCGCCGGTCTCGGCGGCTGGCTGCTGCGGCGCCGGGATGTCCTCTGAAAGATCCGTGAAGGCCCCTCCCCAGTGAGGGGCCTTCACGCGGGATCAGGCGAGGGCGTCGAGATCCGCGATGACGTCCGCGGGCAGTTCGAGTTTCGCGGCGGCGACGTTCTCGTGCAGGTGCAGCAGCGACGACGTGCCGGGGATCAGCAGGACGTTCGGCGACCGCTGGAGCAGCCACGCGAGCGCGACCTGCATCGGCGTCGCGTCGACCCGGCGGGCGCAGTCGTCCAGGACACCGGACTGGAGCGGCGTGAACCCGCCGAGCGGGAAGTACGGCACGAACGGGATGTTGATGGCCGCGAGGGCGTCGAGGAGGCCGTCGTTGGCGCGGTTCGCGACGTTGTACTCGTTCTGCACGCAGACGACCGGCGCGATGGCGCGGGCTTCCTTGACCTGTTCCGCCGAGACGTGGCTCAGGCCGAGGTGCCGGATGAGACCCTGCTGCTGGAGCTCGGCCAGCACCTCGAACGGCTCCGTGATCGAGACCGGGATCGGGAAGACGCCGTGCTCCCCCGCGAGCCGCAGGTTGACGACGTCGAGCACGTCGACGCCGAGGTTGCGCAGGTTGTCGTGGACCGCGGAGGTCAGCTCCTCGCGCGAGAGCGCCGAAGGCCAGCCCTTGTCCGGAGTCCGCTTCGCGCCGACCTTCGTGACGATGTGCAGGTCGTCCGGGTACGGGTGCAGCGCCTCGCGGATCAGCTCGTTGACCGTATGCGGACCGTAGAAGTCGCTGGTGTCGATATGGGTGATCCCCAGCTCGACCGCCTCGCGGAGGACGGCGATCGCGGTTTCGCGGTCGCTCGGCGGCCCCCAGATGCCGGGGCCGGACAGCCGCATGGCGCCGTAGCCCATCCGGCTGACGGTGAGATCGCCGAGGGTGAGGGTGCCGCCTGGGCTCATGATCGCTCCTTGTGCAAGTGGGTTCGGCTCACCTTATGCAGGCTCGCCCGTCCTGGCGCGTGCGGGAAGGGAGCAAGGGACCTTTGCTACCACTCGGGGCTCTGACCTGCGCGAACGAGCAGGCCCACCAGCTGGTTCGCCAGTCCCTCGGTCAGCCCGTCGACGAACATGACGTGACCGGCGGGCGCTCCGCGTTCGGCCAGGACCGTCGCCACGGCCTCCCCTGGGTTCGCGTAGGGCCACAGCCCCGCGACGAGGATGAAGACGGCCTTCGCGAAGTGCCCGGCCGCTTCGGCGTCCAACGGGGCATGAGCGCGGACGAGGCCGGCGAGCCGTTCGGTCCGTTCACCCGCACGGGTCTTGAACGTCCGGGCGGTCTCCACGGAGATGTTGCGTTCGAGCACGGCGGCCATCGTGCTGATCAGCTCGCACAGCAGGCGCCGCCGCGAGATCGACGTCGCGATGACGGCCGCGACACGCTCGTACGCCGGCTTCGCGCCGTCAGGAACGCTTAGTTCACCTTCGAGCTCGTCGAGCCACGCGACCCAGACCGAATCGAGGACTTCCAGGAAGACCGCCTCGCGGCTGTCGAAATACCGCAGCACGTTCGATTTGGCCAAGCCCACCCGATCGCTCAGCTCTCGCAGGCTGACCCGGGAGACGGGCCGCTCGGCCAGGAGTTCGCGCGCCGCATCGAGGATCGCGGCGCGCCGGGCCTCGACCTGTTCCGGCCGCCGTGCGCGCTGGAAGTCGGGGGCCACGCGCCGCACGGTACCAGACCACCCGGCTGTTATTCGGCGTTCGCGGCCCTCCTGGCCTGCACCCTCTTGTAGCTCCAGATCAGCAACGCGAACAGGATGAGCCCGGACAGGATCAGGCTCGACCCGGTGCTCCAGCCCCCGAGCGGCAGCCCCGGCACGAGTCCCCACACGACCCCCGCGGCCAGCAACCCCAGCCCCGCCAGCACCGAACCCGCGATGCGCAGCGGCGACGAAACACTGTCCTCGGCCGCCTTCATCGCCCTGTCGCGGATCGGATCGACGTACTTCTCCACCACGGGGAACTCCGAGGCCAGCACGAGCAGACCCGCGAGTACGAGCAGCAGACCCGGCCCTGGCAGCACGAGGAGCGCGATGCCGACCAGCAGGAGAACGCCGCCCGCGATCAGGATCAAGACCTGCTTGACGGGTTTTCCGATGCCCACCGTCTTCTCCTCGCCGTCGTCCCTTTCGTCGATTGTGCCGGTCGCGCCGCGAACGCGCTGGTCCGAATCGTGCGCGGCCTGTCTGTATCGGACGAGCCCGTTCGTCGGGGATGGTGAACAGGCTCAGACAGGAGGACCGATGCGCTACATGTTGCTGATCTGCGGAAGCCCGTACCCCGGCGCGGACGACAGTGAAGGCCCGCTGGACGAAGAGACGCAGGTGTGGGTCGACGAGATGACCGCTCGCGGGGTCCGGCTGTCCGGCAGCAGGCTCCGGTCGGCGGCCACCGCGACCACCGTGCGCCACCGCGATGGCGAACTGCTCATCTCGGACGGGCCGTTCGCGGAGACGAAGGAACAGATCCTCGGCTACGACCTGATCGAGTGCGCCGATCTCGACGAGGCGATCGAGATCGTGTCGAAGCATCCGGTCGCGAAGTTCGCGACCATCGAGATCCGGCCGCTCTGGCCGACCCCCTGAACACGCCTCGCGAGTGAGAGGTGTGGGGATATAGGGACGTTGAACGTCCCTATATCCCCACACCCTGTCGTGACCGGACCGGTCACGACAGACTGTGTGGATTTCTGGTCATCCAACGCCCCAAAATCCACACAGTCGGCGTCCCGGAGCCACTCGCGAGAGCAAAGGTCCCTTGCTCACTCCCCCGCGCGCAGCAGCTGCTCGAACGGCACGAACCCGCTGTCCGGAGCCACGGCCGTTCCCTCCGACGACAGCCGGGCAGCCAGCTCCCGCCCCGCCCGCGAAGCCCGCGTGTCGAGGTCGCCCGGAGACGCCCAGTCCGACGAAGCCGCGTACACCGCCGTCGCGACTGGCTCGGCGCGAAGGTAGGCGAAGAGCGGACGCAACGCGAAGTCGAGCACCAGCGAGTGCCGTTCGGTTCCGCCGGTGGCGCCGATCAGCACCGGCTTCCCGTCAAGCGCCTTCTGGTCCAGCACGTCGAAGAACGACTTGAACAGCCCGCTGTACGACGCGGTGAACACCGGCGTCACGGCGATCAGGCCGTCCGCGGCGGTCACCGTGTCGATGGCCGTCCGCAGTGCGGGCGAAGGGAATCCGGTCAGCATGTTCTTCGTGACGTCGACGGCCAGGTCGCGGAGTTCGATCACTTCGATCTCCACGTCCGGCAGCGCCGCCCGAGTCGCCAAAGCGAGCTTGTCGGCGAGCAGCCGCGTCGAGGAGGGCTGGCTCAACCCCGCGGTCACCACTGCGATCGTCGTCATGCCAAAACCTCCAACCGAGAAGCGTGAGTCGGCGCTTCAGGCACGTGCGCCGGGCGAAGCGAGTCGAGTTCCTTGCGCAGCACCGGAATCACGTGCTCGCCCAGCAGGTCGAGCTGTTCCAGCACGGTCTTCAGCGGCAGTCCGGCGTGGTCCATCAGGAACAGCTGACGCTGGTAGTCGCCGAAGTGCTCGCGGAAGGTCAGCGTCTTGTCGATCACCTCTTGGGGGCTGCCGACGGTCAGCGGCGTCTGCTCGGTGAACTCCTCCAGCGACGGCCCGTGCCCGTACACCGGCGCGTTGTCGAAGTACGGCCGGAACTCCCGCACCGCGTCCTGCGACTTCGGCCGCAGGAACACCTGGCCGCCCAGTCCGACGATGGCCTGGTCCGCCTTGCCGTGCCCGTAGTGCTCGTACCGCTCGCGGTAGAGGTTGATCAGCGCCTGGAAATGCTCCTTCGGCCAGAAGATGTGGTTCGCGAAGAACCCGTCGCCGTAGTAGGCGGCCTGTTCCGCGATCTCCGGGCTGCGGATCGAACCGTGCCACACGAACGGCGGAACACCGTCGAGCGGCCGCGGCGTCGAGGTGAACTCCTGCAGCGGCGTCCGGAACTTGCCGGACCAGCTGACCACGTCCTCGCGCCACAACCGGTGCAGCAGGTGGTAGTTCTCGATCGCCAGCGGGATGCCCTGCCGGATGTCCTGCCCGAACCACGGGTACACCGGGCCGGTGTTGCCGCGCCCCATCATCAGGTCGACGCGGCCGTCGGCGAGGTGCTGCAGCATCGCGAAGTCCTCGGCGATCTTCACCGGGTCGTTCGTCGTGATCAGCGTGGTCGAAGTGGAAAGGATGATCTTCGACGTCTGCGCGGCGATGTAGCCGAGCATCGTCGTGGGCGAAGAAGGCACGAAGGGCGGGTTGTGGTGCTCGCCGGTCGCGAAGACGTCGAGGCCGACTTCTTCGGCCTTGAGCGCGATGCGCACCATCGCCTTGATCCGCTCGTACTCGCTGGGCGCCTCCCCGGTGGTCGGGTCGGTCGTCACATCGCCCACTGTGAAGATTCCGAACTGCATGACCTGCTCCCTGGGCCGGGGTTACGTTGCTTGAGCGTTCAACCTCACGCGCGCAAGAAGTATTCCAGACCATCGGCGCGAGCTGAAAGGGTGACTTGATCGGCCCGGAAAGTGGCCGCCCTCACACTCGAATCCATGTGGCTCACCTCCCTGCTTGTGACAACGTTGACATTCACTTTCACGCCGGCCACCACCACTCCCGAACCCGCCGTCGCGGCGACGATCTGCGCCAAGTACTGCGACAGCCGCGACCCCGCATTGGCCGTCGGCGAAAGAAGACCCGCCACGGCGACCGTCTGGGGCCGCGGCATCACGCTTCATCTCTCCGACGGCGACAACATGGGCTGGGGCAGCATCGGCAACGGCGATCCCGGCGACGAGGTCTGGCTCGACCGCTCCTTCGACGGCGGCCGCACCTGGGCGGGCGACAGCCGGATCGGCGACACGAAGATCCCGTCCGGTCAGCGCGGCTGGCGGACCCTGATGTTCAACGTCGACGACCCCGCCACCCACCGCTTCGGCGCCCTCCGCGCCTGCGGGAAGGCGAGCAACCGGCCGGAAATCGCCTGCACGCCGTGGTTCCGCACCACGGTCGCCGCGAACGACCGCGCCGAAGCCGCGGCCACCGCGCTCATGCAGTTCTACGACAACGGCACCGGACTCTGGCAGACCACGGGCTGGTGGAACTCGGCGAACGCGCTCACCGCGATCCTCGACTACAGCACCCGCACCGGCTCGCGGAACTACCGCCACGCCATCGCCAACACCTTCGACCGCAACCGTGGCGACAACTTCACGAACGAATACATCGACGACACCGGCTGGTGGGCGCTCGCCTGGATCCGCGCCTACGACCTGACCAAGGACCGCCGCTATCTCGACACCGCCGTCATCGCGGCGAACTACATGTACTCCTATCGCGACGGGACCTGCGGCGGCGGGCTCTGGTGGTCGACGGCGAAGACGTACAAGAACGCCGTCACCAACGAGTTGTACGTCAAGGTGGCCGCGTCACTGCACAACCGGCTCCCCGGCGACACGCTTCAGCTCGCGCGGGCACGCGAGGTCTGGGACTGGTTCCGCGCGAGCGGCATGATCAACGGGAGTTCCCTGATCAACGACGGCCTGAACTCCTCCTGCGCCAACAACGGGCAGGCCGTCTGGAGTTACAACCAGGGCATCGTCCTCGGCGCGCTGGTCGAACTGAACCGCGCGACCGGTGACGCCACCCTGCTCACCACGGCCCGGCGGCTCGCGGACGCCTCCACGACGACGTCGCTGCTGCACTCGAACGGGATCCTCCGCGACCCGTGCGAGTCCGGTGACTGCGGCGCCGACGGGCCTTCGTTCAAGGGCGCGTACGCCAGGGGGCTCGGCGAGCTGGACCGCGCGCTCGCGGCCAGGCCTTACCGCGCTTACCTGACGCGGCAGGCGAACGCGACGATCGCGAACAACCGCACGTCGCTCGATCAGCACGGCCTACGCTGGGCGGGGCCGGTCGACAAGATCGACGCCGCCCGTCAGCACAGCGCGCTGGAGGTCCTCACGGCAGCCCTCTGAGCACCGGATCCGGAACGTGCAGCCAGGCGCGGACCTCGGTCTCCTTCTCGTGCACGAGCACCTGCCGGTAGCTCATCGTGTCGAGACCGGGGCCGCCCTGGTCCTGGACGTCCTCGTGGAACCGGTCGGAGACGAGCACCACCACGGGCGACTCGCCCGGCGCTTCGGCGAGCGCGTCGCGCAGTACGCGTGAATCGAGCAGCCGCGCGAGGAGCACCTTCGGCCGTCCCGTCACGCCGTACTCGTCGAGCGCGATCTCCCCGGCGTGGATCGCCACCCGCACCCGGATCCGCAGGCCGGGCTCGGTGGCGACGTTGTACCTGGCCAGTTCCGCGGTCAGCCGTGAGAGAAGCGGATACACCAGGCGGAACTTCGGGAAATGCGGCGGGACGACGACGATCATGCCGTCCCCGGTGTCGCGTTTCAGGCAGGCGTCCCAGGCGATGCCGCTGGTCTCGAAGGCTTCGGCCAGCATGCCGAAGAGCATCCTCCGGACCCGGACGAAGACCTCGCTGCTGCGCCCGACCTGACCGAATCCGGCGATGTCGATCGAGAACAACCCGCAGTGCATGCCGGACTCGACCCACGCCGTCGGCGGCGGATAGAGGATCTTCCGCCGCAGCAGGGCGAGGTGCACACAGGCCACGGTGACCAGGAGGATCGTGCCGAAGAGCCAGGCGAACGAGAGCATCGCCTCCGACTCGCCTTCCGCCGCGGCCCGTTCGAGCAGGAGCAGCATCGCGACGGCGACACCGCCGTAGCCCAGCACGAACAGCCACAGGACGGCACGCCGCAACCGGATCGCGGCGTGCGCGACCGGTAACAGCGCGAGCATGCCGAACGACCCGACGACCACCACGAAATACCAGAGACTCACGACGCGTTGTGCGGTCGAGACGCGTGTGGGACCGGTTCCGACGGCCACCTTCTTCCCCCCGTCACCGTGTGACACCGGGAACGATAACGCCTCATCCGAGCCGGGAGGAAGTCGCTTTCCCCAGCCGTGACCCGGCCATCGGGACGGCGTGATGCGCCACACCGGAGGCTCGGGAGGACGAAGCTGTCGGAGGGGACGGATATCCTCCAGTACGGTGTCGCGTTGAACACCACCTCCACGAGCTAGTTCGCGAGCCATGACTCCAGGAGAAGTACCCAGTGACTGCTGAGACCCTGTACGGGGCCGACGACCTGACGCATCTCGAGGGTCTGGAAGCGGTCCGCAAGCGCCCCGGGATGTACATCGGTTCCACCGACAGCCGCGGCATCAACCACCTGTTCTCCGAGGTCGTGGACAACTCGACCGACGAAGGTGTGGCGGGTCACGCCACGAAGATCGTGGTCACCCTGCACGCCGACGGCAGTGTCCAGGTCGACGACGACGGCCGCGGCATCCCCACCGGCACGCACGCCAAATCCGGTCTGTCGGGCGTCGAGCTGGTGCTGACGAGGCTGCACGCGGGCGGCAAGTTCGGCGGCTCCGGCTACAAGACCTCCGGTGGCCTGCACGGCGTCGGCGCCTCGGCGGTGAACGCGCTGTCGCATCGCTTCGACGTCACGGTGAAGCAGAGCGGCAAGGTCCACCAGATGTCGTTCGCGCACGGCGTCCCCGGCGTGTTCGACGGGCCCGGCCCGAAGGCGAAGTTCACCCGCAAATCCGGGCTGAACATCACCGGCAAGATGAAGCGCGGCGAGCGATCCGGCACGTCGATCCGGTACTGGTACGACTCGCGTTACTTCGAAAGCGGCGCCGCGCTCGACGTCGAAGGCGTCCGCGCGAAGATGCGCAACACGGCCTTCCTCGTCCCCGGCGTCACGTACGTGCTTCGCACCGCCGTCGACGACTCGATCAGTGAAGAGACCTTCCACTACCCCAACGGCCTCGCCGACATGGTCGACTTCCTCGCCCCGTCCGACGAGAAACCCGTCTGCGGCACGCTGATCATCAACGGCGAGGGCACGTACAAGGAGAACGCGGCCGACGCCAGCGGGGTCATGCAGTCCAATGTGGTGCGTCACGCGGAGGTCGAGGTCGCGCTGCGCTGGGGCACCGGCTACGAGCGCACGGTGGAATGCTTCACCAACACCATCCGCAACGTGCACGGCGGCACGCACCGCCGCGGTTTCGACCGCGCGGTGCTGAAAGCCTTGCAGGACGCCATTTCCAAGACCCGCGGGCTGCTCAAGCCCAAGGAGGAGATGCCGACCGTCGAAGACGTGCTCGAAGGGATGACGGCGGTCGTCCACGTCCGCCTGCCCGAGCCTCAGTTCACCTCGCAGACCAAGGACGAGCTGTCCACCGCCGGGATCACCAGGGTCATCCAGGGCATCGTCGACAAGCACATCCGCGCCTGGACCGAAGAGCGCAAGACCAAGTCCGAGGCGAAGATCGTGCTGCAGAAGGTGGTCGACGCGGCACGCGTCCGGCTCACCCAGAAGCAGCAGAAGGACGCCGCCCGGCGCAAGACCGCGCTCGAAGGCGCGGCCATGCCGCCGAAACTGGTCGACTGCCGCACCACCGGCGTTTCCCGCAGCGAGCTGTTCCTCGTCGAGGGTGACAGCGCGCTCGGTTCGGCGCGGATGGCGCGCGTGTCGGAGTACCAGGCGCTGCTTCCCTTGCGCGGCAAGATCCTCAACGTCCAGAAGGCGTCACTCGGCGACACCTTGAAGAACGCCGAGATCGCCTCGATCGTGCAGGTGCTCGGCGCGGGCAGCGGGCGCACGTTCGACCTGTCGACCATGCGCT
Organism: Amycolatopsis sp. NPDC057786; assembly: GCF_042797905.1. Classification (NCBI taxonomy): domain Bacteria; kingdom Bacillati; phylum Actinomycetota; class Actinomycetes; order Pseudonocardiales; family Pseudonocardiaceae; genus Amycolatopsis; species Amycolatopsis sp. NPDC057786. The sequence goes on along the minus strand of NZ_JBHVKW010000017.1, from coordinate 57,950 downwards.
ACGGCCGGGTGATCCTGATGGCCGACGCGGACGTCGACGGTTCGCATATCCGCACACTGCTGATCACGCTGTTCGCCAAGTACATGCGGCCGGCGATCGAGGACGGCAGGCTCTACGCCGCGATGCCGCCGCTGCACAAACTGGTCACCAAGGGCCGCAACCCGGAAACCCATTTCACCTTCACCCAGAAGGAGATGGAGACCAAGTACGCGGAGCTGGAGCGGGCGGGCAAGCAGATCGTCACGCCGGTGCCGCGGTTCAAGGGTCTCGGCGAGATGGACGCCGACGAACTGTGGGAGACCACGATGAACCCGGCCACCCGCTCGGTCCGCCGGATCACCCTCGACGACGTCGAAGCCGCGGAGAACGCGCTCGAACTGTTGATGGGCGAGAAGGTCGAGCCACGCCGCAACTGGCTGGTCGAATCCTCCGACCGGGTCGACCGCGAAGCCATCGACGCCTGATTTCGTTGCTATTCAAGGAGCTTTGAGCAATGGCACGCCGTAAGGGCACCACCACCAAGGTCGATCCCGCCGCGTTCGACAAGCCCGGCGCGAACGTCTTCGACAACTCGCTGAAGACGGAGATCGAGGATTCGTACCTGGAGTACGCCTATTCGGTCATCCACTCGCGGGCGCTCCCGGACGCGCGGGACGGGCTGAAGCCGGTGCACCGCCGGATCATGCACTCGATGAACGAGAACGGCTACCGGCCTTCGCACGCGTACGTGAAGTCGGCGCGTGTCACCGGCGACGTGATGGGCAAGTACCACCCACACGGTGAGACGGCGATCTACGACGCCATGGTCCGGCTCGCGCAGGATTTCTCGCTCAACGTTCCGCTCGTGGACGGGCACGGGAACTTCGGCTCCCCCGACGACGGTCCGGCCGCCTCGCGGTACACCGAGGCGCGGCTGTCCCCGGAAGCGATGCTGCTGGTCGGTGAGCTCGGCGAGGACACCGTCGACTTCCGGCCGAACTACGACGGCTCGCTCGAAGAGCCTTCGGTGCTGCCCGCGGCGTTCCCGAACCTGCTGGTCAACGGCACTTCCGGGATCGCCGTCGGGATGGCGACCAATATGATCCCGCACAACATGAGCGAGGTCATCGGCGCCGCGCGCTGGCTGATCAACCACCCGAACGCCACCCTCGACAAGCTGATGGAGTACGTCCCCGGCCCCGACCTGCCGACCGGCGGTTCGCTGCTGGGCCTCGACGAGGTGCGCCGCGCGTACGAGACCGGCCGAGGCGTCGTGCGCATGCGCGCCAGCGCCGAGACCGGGCCGCTGGAGGGCAGCCGCGGCCGCCAGGCGATCACCGTCACCGAGCTGCCGTACGGCGTCGGCCCGGAGAAGGTGATCGAGAAGATCACCGACGAGGTCAACAAGTCCAAGCGGCTCACCGGGATCGCCGACGTCAAGGACCTCACCGACCGCGAGAACGGCACGCGGCTGGTGATCGAATGCAAGGTCGGCGTGAACCCGCAGGCGCTGCTGGCGGACCTGTACCGGCTCACGCCGCTGGAGCAGTCGTTCGGCATCAACAACCTGGTGCTGGTGGACGGGCAGCCGCAGACGCTGGGGCTCAAGGCGCTGCTGGAGGTCTTCCTCAGCCACCGCTACGAGGTCGTCACCCGCCGCACGCGGTACCGGCGCCGCAAGCGCGAAGAGCGCCTGCACCTGGTCGACGGCCTGCTGATCGCCCTGCTCGACATCGACAAGGTGATCAAGCTGATCCGCGACAGCGAGAACGCCGCGGCCGCGAAGGACGGCCTGATGAAGCGGTTCAAGCTCTCGGAGATCCAGGCGACCTACATCCTGGACACCCCGCTGCGGCGGCTCACCAAGTACGACCGGATCGAGCTCGAAGCCGAGCAGGACAAGCTGCGCGGGGAGATCGCCGAGCTGTCGAAGATCCTCGACGACGAGTCGGTGCTGAAGAAGGTCGTCTCGGCCGAGCTGGCCAAGGTCGCCAAGGACCACCCCACCGAACGCCGCACCGCGCTGATCGACGGCGACCTCAAGGAGGTCCTCGCCGCGTCGAAGCCGTCGGGGCCGCTGGAGGTCGCCGACGACCCGTGCCAGGTGATCCTGTCGGCCACGGGGCTGGTCGCGCGGACGGCGGCGGAATCGGAGGAAGCGTCGGAGGTTCGGCGCCGCAACGGCCGCGTCAAACACGACTCGGTGTCCGCGGTGGTCCATTCGACCGCCCGCGGTCAGGTGCTTCTGGTGACGAACCGCGGCCGTGCGTTCAAGACCGACGTGCTGCCGCTGCCGGTGCTGCCCGAGCAGGCGGGCACGGTGTCGCTGCGCGGCGGGATGGCCGCGAAGGAACTGGTGCCGCTGGAGAAGGGCGAGCGCGTCATCGGGCTGGCCCCGCTCGGCGAACAGGCGGCCGGCTCCCCGGGCCTCGCGCTCGGCACGAAGCACGGTGTCGTGAAGGTGTGCGCGCCGGAATGGCCGGTCCGCTCGGACGAGTTCGACGTGATCAGCCTGAAGGACGGCGACGAGGTCGTCGGCGCCACCTGGCTCACCGACGGCGAAGAGACGCTGGCGTTCCTGTCGTCCGAAGCGTCACTGCTGCGCTACCCGGCTTCGCTCGTGCGGCCGCAGGGCCTCAAGGGCGGTGGCATGGCCGGGATCACCGTGCGCGGTGAAGCGGAAGTGGTCTTCTTCGGCGCGATCCGCACCGACGACGCCGAACACGGCGAGCCGATGGTCGTCACCGCGACCGGCGCGAGCGTGAAGGTGACCCCGTTCAGCGAGTACCCGGCCAAGGGCCGCGCGACCGGTGGTGTCCGGGCGCAGCGGTTCCTCAAGGGCGAGACACGGCTGGTCGTCGGCTGGATCGGCCCGCGTCCCGCCGGCGCCTCACGCACCGGTGACCCGGTGGAGCTCCCCGAAGTCGACGTCCGCCGCGACGGCTCCGGCCACGCGCACCCCGGCCCCGAGGTCGTCGGTCACCTCATCGAACGGGACTAACCCCCCGCCCACCCGTGTCCGGAGCCGTAACTCACGTGATCGAAGCCGTAACTCACGTGCTTGGAGCCGTAACTCACGTGCTTGGAGCCGTAACTCACGTGCTTGGAGCCGTAACTCGCCCATGACGGGAGTTACGCCTCCAAGCACGCGAGTTACGCGCTCAATCACGCGAGATACGTCTCCAGACACGCGAGTTACGGCTCCAAGCACACGTGATCCGGCTCCTGGCACGCGGGGGTTCGGGCCCGGAGTGGTAGCAAAGGTCCCTTGCTCTCCTCAGCGACCGAGCAGACCCTTCGCGATGTGCGTCACCTGGATCTCGTTGCTGCCCGCGTAGATCATCAGCGACTTCGCGTCCCTCGCCAGTTGCTCCACCCGGTACTCCGCCATGTACCCGTTCCCGCCGAACAGCTGCACGGCCTCCATCGCCACCTCGGTGGCCGCCTCGGACGAGTACAGCTTCATCGCCGAAGCCTCGGCCAGCGTCGGCATCTTGCCCGCGCGCAGGGTCTCGATCAGCTGGAACACCATGTTCTGCACGTTGATCCGCGCGACCTCCATCTTCGCCAGCTTGAGCTGGATCAGCTGGAACCGCCCGATCTCCTGGCCCCACAGCTTCCGATTCTTCGCGTAGTCCACGCAAAGCCGGTGGCATTCGTTGATGATCCCGAGCGCCAGCGCCGCGACACCGATCCGCTCGACGGCGAACCCGGACTTCACCTCGGCCTTGCTGTCGCCGTCACGACCGGTCTCGGATTCACCGAGCAGCCGGTCCTTCCCGAGCCTGACGTCGCTGAAGAACAGCTCACCGGTCGGCGAGGACATCATGCCCATCTTCTTGAACGGTTTGCCCTGCGTGAGCCCGGGCATGCCCTTGTCCAGCACGAACGTCAGCACTTTGCGGTCACGGACCGCGGTGTCGTTGCCTTCGTCGAGCTTGGCGTACACGATGATCGTGTCGGCGTAAGGCCCGTTGGTGATGAACGTCTTCTGTCCATTGAGGACGTACTCGTCACCGTCGCGCCGCACCGACGTCTTCATCCCACCGAAAGCGTCCGAACCGGAGTCCGGCTCGGTGATCGCCCACGCGCCGACCTTCTCGAACGTCGCCAGCCCGGGCAGCCACCGTTCCTTCTGCGCCTGCGTGCCCTTGGTCAGGATCGTCTGCGCGGTCAGCCCGATGCTCACGCCGAGCGAGGCGACGATGCCGAGGCTGACCCCGGCCAGTTCGCTCACCGCGATGAGCGCCATCGCCTCCTGCCCGCCGAACGCCAAGCCACCGCCACCGCCGCCGGAGCCGCGATCCCCAGACAGCAGTTTCGACACCGATTCCCGCGCGAGCGCGTCGATGCCGAAGGACGCGAACATCTTCCGGATGATGTCGTACGGCGGCAGCGTCCCGCTTTCCAGCGCGTCGAGGTGCGGCCGGATCTCCTTGTCGATGAACTCCCGGATGGCGTCCCTGATCAGCAGTTCGGTCTCGGACCACTCGATCACGGCAGCCTCGCCGCGATGTCGTCGATCTCCCAGGCCGCCTCGGTTTCGATCACCTTGACGTCATGCCAGCCCGCGAGTTCGGAGATCGCGCCACCCTGCACCGCGAACACCTTGCCGGTGAGCGGACATTTCTCGGTCGCGAGGTAGGCCACCAGCGGCGAGATGTTGGCCGGGGAGAACGCGTCGAACTCGCCTTCCTCGACCTCTTGGGCGAAGATCGCGCCCATGCCCGGCGTCGCCAGGGTGAGCCGAGTACGCGCGATCGGCGCGATCGCGTTGACCCGCACGCCGTAGCGTTCCAGTTCCTCGGCGGCGACAAGCGTCAGCGCGGCGATCCCCGCTTTCGCCGCGCCGTAGTTCGCCTGCCCCGCGTTCGGCAGTGTGGTCCCGGACGCCGACGCGGTGTTGATCACCGAGCCCGCCACCGGTTCGCCGGCCTTGCTCGCGCTCTTCCAGTACGCGGCCGCGTGCCGCAGCACCGCCGCGTGCCCCTTCAGGTGTACCGCGATCACGGAATCCCATTGGGACTCCTCCAGCCCCGCGATGAACGCGTCGCGCAGGATGCCCGCGTTGTTCACGACGACGTCGAGCCTGCCGAACTCCCCCACCGCCTGCGCGACCAGTTCCTCCGCGCCCGCCCAATCGGCGACGTTGGCCGTGTTCGCCACGGCCTGCCCGCCCGCCGCGCGGATCTCGTCGACGACCTCCTGTGCGGGCCCGGTGTCGCTGCCGCTGCCGTCGTTCGCGCCGCCGAGGTCGTTGACCACGACGCTCGCGCCCTCGCGTGCGAACAGCAGCGCGTGCTCGCGGCCGATCCCGCGTCCGGCGCCGGTGATGACGGCGACCCGCCCGTCGAGTGCTCCCATGGCTTTGCTCCTACTCCGCGAATTCCGCGAGACCGTCCTTGATCACGACGGTTTCGCCGACGGTGGTTTCGAACTGGTAGCTCCCGCCACCCGCGCTCCAGATGGACGTGGTCAGGTCTTGCCCGGGCAGCACCGGTTTGGCGAACCGCACGGCGAACCGCTTCAGTCTGTCCACATCGGACCCGGCGACCTCGGTCAGCAGCGCCCACGAGGTGAACGCCATCGTGCACAGGCCGTGCGCGATGATCCCTGGCAGCCCCGAATCCTTCGCGACCTCTTCGTCGAGATGGATGGGCATGGGATCGCCGGCGGCGGGCGCGTACCGGTAGGTCTGGTCGTCGTCGACGTGCTGGCTGACCTTCGCCACCGGCGCCCGCGAGCGCAGGTCTTCGTCGAACTTGTGCTCCGGCCCGAGTTCGCCGCGCGTCTCGCCGGTGTCGAACCCGCGCACGAACAGGGTCACGTACTGCTCGTTGACCAGGTCGCCGCCCTCGGTCCGGCACTCGAGGTGGATGGTGCCGCGCGTGCCGTTCTTCAGTCCTTCGTAGCCGGTCATGCGCGCCCGCGACACGAGCTTGTCACCTGGGCGGATCGGCCGGTGGAACCGGAATTCCTGCTCTCCGTGCACGATCCGGCCGAACAAGCCGACCGGGACGACCTCGAGCGCGGGTTCCATCAGCGACTCGAACACCGGCACGATCGCGAACACAGGGCTCGCGACGTCCCCCGCGAGATGCGCCGGGATCGGGTCGTTGGTGGCCTTCGCGTACTCGATCAGCCGCTCGCGGGTCACCTCGAACCGTGACTCGTCGGTCCACTTGCCGAGCCCGCCGGGGTCGAACCGCTCGGTCACGAGACCAGCGCCTTGAAGTTCTCGAGGGAGGCGTCGAGGTTCTTCTTGCCGTCCTTCTCGACGGCCTTGCCGAGCGCGCCGACGATCATCTGGCCGGCGAACTCCGCGTCGATGCTGGCGAGCGAACCTTCGCCGGCCGCCTCCACCGACAGCTCGAACTTGACCTTCACCCCGGCCATCCCGGTCCCGGAGATCGCCAGCTTCGACGGCGCCTCGAACTCGTCGACGGTCCAGGTGATCGTGTTCGGCATCCCGAGCATCGTGACGACCTCGGAAGCCTGGGCCCCCTTGGAGAACTCCGCCGGGACCTCGCCCTTCCACTTGGTGTGGATGGTCAGCCACTTCTCGAAGTTGTTGGGATTGGAGAACTCCGCCCACACCTTGTCGGGAGCGGCGGGGAGTTCGACGGAGGCACTGATCTTGCCCATGGTTCTTCCTTTCGGGATCAGCGCTCGGCGCGCTGGTAGGCGGTGACGACGGCGGCGCCGCCGAGTCCGATGTTGTGCTGCAGTGCGGCCTGAACGCCGTCGACCTGGCGTTTGTCCGCGGTTCCGCGCAGCTGCCAGGTCAGTTCGGCGCATTGCGCGAGGCCGGTGGCGCCGAGCGGGTGTCCCTTGGAGATCAGCCCACCGGACGGGTTGACGACCCACTTCCCGCCGTAGGTGGTGTCCCCGGAGTCGACGAGTTTCCCGGCTTCGCCCTCGGCGCAGAGCCCGAGCGCTTCGTAGAGCAGGAGTTCGTTGGCGGAGAAGCAGTCGTGCAGTTCGATGACCTGGAAGTCCTCCGCGCCGAGCCCCGCCTGGTCGTACACCTGGCGGGCGGCCTGGACGTTCATGTCGTAACCGATGATGTTCTTCGCGGTGCCGTCGAAGGTGCTGGCGAAGTCGGTGGTCATCGCCTGCCCGACGATCTCCACGGCCTGCCCCGATAGCCCGTGCGAGTCCACAAAGGACTCGCTGGCGAGGATCGCCGCGCCCGAGCCGTCCGACGTCGGTGAGCACTGGAGCTTGGTCAGCGGGTCGTAGATCATCCGCGAGTCCAGGATGTCCTGCAGCGAATAGCTTTCCTGGAACTGCGCGTACGGGTTGTTCACCGAGTGCCGGTGGTTCTTCTCGCCGATCTTGGCGAAGTGTTCGGCGGTGGTGCCGTAGGTCTTCATGTGCTCGCGGCCCGCCGCGCCGAACATCCACGGTGCGGGCGGGAAAAGGACCTCGGAGATCTCCGCGAGCGCCTGGATGTGCCTGCCCATCGGCTGCTCGCGGTCGTCGTAGGTCGAGCCGAGTGATCCAGGCTGCATCTTCTCGAAACCCAGCGCGAGCGCGCAGTCCGCGCGGCCACCCCGGATCGCCTCCGCGGCCAGGTACAGCGCGGTCGACCCGGTCGAGCAGTTGTTGTTGACGTTGACCACCGGGATGCCGGTCATGCCCAGTTCGTAGACCGCCCGCTGCCCCGAGGTCGACTCGCCGTAGACATAGCCGACGTAGGCCTGCCGCACCTCGTCGAAGGAGATCCCGGCGTCTTCGAGCGCCTTGGTCCCGGACTCCTTGGCCATCTGCGGGTAATCCCAGTCCTCGCGACGTCCGGGCTTCTCGAACTTCGTCATGCCCACGCCGACGACGTACACCTTGTTGGCCACCACGACGCTCCTTGTCGTTGCTGTTGGAACTGAAGATACAGACAGGACTGTATTTATCAACCCCTTACATACAGGTCTGAACGGATGTTACTTAGGGCACGTTGCGTGTCAGGTGACGCAGACAGGCGGCTCGCACCCCCGTTAAACAGGGCGAACACAACTCACAGGGGGATTCGATGAAACGTACGAGCTTGGTTTTGACGGCCACCGTCGCCGCCGGACTGCTGTCGGCAGGCACCGCGTCGGCGACCGACTGGACGATGAGCTACCTGCCGGTGCCCTACGGCACCGTCCAGGTCGTGGCCACCGACGGGGCCGGAAGCTACGCGGGACACTCCGAATACGGCTTGCTCACCTGGTCGGGAGGGACCGTTCAGAACCACGGCATCCCGGCGGGCCACGACAGGGTCGAGACCGTGGACGAGAACGCGTCGGGGTCGATTCTCACGAACGGCTACGCGATTTCGACCCGCACTTATCGTTCGTTCGTCTTCGAGAACGGCGGCTTCCAGCTTCTGGGGAAGGTGCCGAACTACGCCCAGACGCGGGTCGTCGGCATGAACGACCGCGGCGACGTCGTCGGCTCCGTGCACAACGACCCGCGATTCGGTTCCTGGGCGGCGCTCTGGCCCGCCGACGACCGCGCGCACCCGGTACTGCTGGACAGCCCGCCGCTGCTCCGCCCGGTGGACATCGACCATGACGGCACGATCCTGATGCAGGAACAGTTCGGCGGCACCTGGCTCTGGAAGGACGGCGTGGCGCGGCAACTCGTCCTCCCGGAGGGTGTCCGCGAAGCACGCGCCCTCGCGATCCGGGACGGCAAGGTGCTGGCCGACGTCCAGGGCGGCGCCCGGCTTTGGACGGCCTACGACACCTCTGTTCCGGTGCCGGACTCCATGACGGCGGTCTCACTCAACAGGTCCGGGACCGTCACCGGTTGCTTGAGGACCCCGGACTTCTCCACGATTCCCGCGGTGTGGTCGCCGGGCGGCGCGGTCGAGACGCTTCCCGCGCCTTCTCCCGGCTGCGGCGCACTCGTGGGCGAGAACGGTGAGGTCATGGGCTCGGTGCGGGATGACAGCAGCCCCAACCACAAACCCGTGGTGTGGCGCCGTGGCTAAAGTCGGGCTATGGATCCCGAGGAGCTTCGGCAGCGGTTCTCCCTGCTGACCACCGCGCATCTGACCGACGGCTGCGTCCGCGCCGGCGTCCCGGTCCGGTGCGCGCCCGCCGGCACGCACGCCGTCGTGCCAGGTAGCCGCGTCGCCGGGCGGGTCACCCCCGCCCGGCACGTCGGCAGCGTCGACGTCTTCCTGGAGGCGTACGAAAACGCGAACCCCGGCGACGTCCTCGTCGTCGACAACGGCGGCAGGCTCGACGAGAGCTGCGTCGGGGACCTCGCGGTGCTCGAAGCCGAGGCGGCCGGACTGAGCGGCGTGGTCATCTGGGGGCTGCACCGCGACACCGCCGACGTCAAGAAGATCGGGCTGCCGGTGTTCAGCCTCGGCTCGATCCCGACCGGTCCGCTCTCGGTCTCCGCCCGCCCGGACGGCGCGCTCGAATCGGCCGTCGTCGGCGAGTGGACGGTGACGCGGCAAGACCTCGTGTTCGGCGACGAGGACGGCGTCCTGTTCGTCCCGGCCGACCGGGCGGACGAGGTCCTGGACCGCGCCGAGGGCATCCGCGACACCGAGCGGCTCCAGGCCGACCGGATCCGCGCCGGAGAGTCCCTTCGCGAGCAAGTACGCTTCGCCGACTTCCTCGCGGAGCGCGCGAAGTCGCCTTCGCTGACGTTCCGGCAGCACCTGCGAGCGGTCGGCGGCGCCATCGAGGAGTAGCAAGGGACCCTGACCGAGAACCTGGGGATTATGGAACTGCGGGACATCGAGATCTTCCTGGCGCTGGCCGATGAATTGCATTTCAGCCGCACCGCGGAACGTCTGCACGTCTCGCAGGCACGGGTGAGCCAGACGATCAAGCAGGTGGAGCGCCGGATCGGCGCGCCGCTCTTCGCCCGCACCAGCAGGCGGGTCCGGCTCACGCCGATCGGCGAGCGGTTGCGGGACGACCTCGGTCCCGCCTACCGCGCGCTGCACGAAGGCATCGACCGCGCGATCGCGGCCGGACGCGGGATCGGCGGCGTGCTGCGGCTGGGTTTCGAAGCACCCGGCGTCGCCGACCTGATCGAAGACCTCCTGGACCGTTTCCGGCAGCGCTACCCGGAGACTGAACTTCTCATCCGCGAAGCCGATTTCGCCGATCCGATGGCGATGCTGCGCTCGGGCGAGGTCGACGTGCTGGTGACCCTGCTCCCGGCCGACGAACCGGATCTCACGACCGGACCGGTCGTGCACACCGAACCGATGGTGCTCGCCGTGTCGTCGAAACATCCTTTCGCGCGACGGAAGTCCGTGACCCTGGACGACCTCGCCCGCGACACCGTCCTTCGCGCGGCGCATCCGCCGGAGCCGTACTGGGTCGAGGAACCACGCCAATGGCTGACACCGGCCGGACATCCCGTGACGCGGGGCAAGCCCTTCGCGACCTTTCAGGAACTGCTCGCCGCGATCGCCACCGGGGCCGGCATCTGCCCGCTCGCCGCACACGCGCGGGAGTACTTCAGCCACCCGCGAATCCGCTTCGTGCCCTTCGCCGGCTCACCCGACGTCGAGTGGGGCCTCGTCTGGCCGCGCTCCGCGGAGACGGCCCGCGTACACGCCTTCGCGACCGTCGCCGCCGCCTCGCGCCCCTGACCAGCGAAAAGGGAGCAAGGGACCTTTGCTACCGCCCCGCCACCCCGCCCCACCGACCGAACAGCGTGAAGGCCCCCTTCCCTCGGCTGAGCCGAGCGACGGGGGCCTTCACGGGCCGAGCTAGCTGACCACCTTCTGCACCCAGTCCTGCTCCAGCTTCACGACCTGCCCGTTCGCGGTCACGGTCGGCGTGCCGAAACCGGGGCCGTTGCCGAAGTCCTGCTGCAGCGACGGATCCGTGGAGATCTTCTTGTACGCGTCCTGGATCTCCTGGTCGTAAGCGCCGCTGTTGACCTTGAGCGCGAAGGCCGGGTCGGTGATACCGACATCCTGGCCGAGCTTGATCAGCTGCGCCTTGTCGAATCCGCGTCCGCCTTCCTCCGGCTGGTCCTTGAACAGCGCGTCGTGGAAGGCGACGAACTTGCCCGCGTCGGCGGCGGCGAGCGAGGCGTTGGCGGAGTCCAGTGAGTAGCCCGGCGGGTCGGAGCGCTGGTTCAGCATCGGCAGCATGTGGTACCGGACCTGCAGGGTCCCGTTGTTCACCTGCTCCTCGATCTGGCCCTTGAACGACTCTTCGAACTGCTTGCAGACCGGGCAGAGGAAGTCGGCGTAGATGTCGACGGTCTTCTTCGCCTCGGGCTTGCCGACGACGACGGCCGCCCCCTCGCGCTTCTCGACCACACCGGGCGCCGACGTGGTCGGCTGAGCCCCGATCACCTTGCCCTCGGTGCTGTCCTTGCTGGACGTCGTCCAGACCACGCCACCGATCACCAGCGCGGCGAGCACGACCACCGCGACGGTGATCGCGACGACCTTCTTCTTGTCGCCGCCCGCGACGCCCCTGGCCTGTGCCACCGAGCGCGACGCGGTCTGCTGCTGCTTGCGTTTCCGAGCGTTGCGCTCAGCTCCACCCACGATTATTCGTTCCCTTCAGCGATACCCACATAGTCGTCGTCCGCGGGGGCTTCGGAGTTCCCGAGCCAGCCGTCCACGGACAGCCAGGTCCGCGGCCGCACGATCAGCCAGACACCCAGTAGCGCGAACCCGAGGTCTCTGGCGATCTCCTGCGGATACCTCGTCTGATCCGCGGCGATCTGACCGCCACCACCGAAGCAGCCGCAGTCGATGCTCAGCCCGCGCGCCCAGGATTGGACGATCGCGGCGATGAGCACCGCGAGCAGCAGCACCGACAGCACCGACACCCACCGGGTCACGAACCCGGCGAGCAGGAACAGGCCGAGCGCCAGTTCGACGAGCGGCATCCCGATCGCGACCGGGCGGACGAGCCCGTCCGGCAGGACGTCGAACGCCTGGACCGCGATGTAGGTCTGCCCCGGATCGCTGATCTTCAGCGCTCCGGAGACCAACCAGACGGCGGCCAGTCCGAGCCGGGCGAGTGTGCCCACGGCGTCGAGTACGACTTGGGGCGGTCTACGCACGGGCCTAGGCTAACCGCCGACCCTGAGAACAACGTGAGGCGGCGGACGGAGGCACCCGATGAGGGGACGTGCCCTGCTGATGGCCTGCTTGATGCTGGTCACAGCGGCGGCCTGCGGCGAAGAGGCCGGCCCGTCGGATTCCCTCGTCGCGCGCGCCGTCGCGTCCAACAAGCTCACCATCGGCATCCGCTTCGACCAGCCTGGTCTTTCCCGGAGGACGATGGACGGCCGGTACGTCGGCTTCGATGTCGACGTCGCGAAGTACGTCGCGAGCGAATTGGGGGTCGACGAGGATCACATCACCTGGCACGACAGCAGGCCGTCGTCCCGCGAGACGGACATCACCTCGGGGATCACGGATCTGATGGTGGCGACCTACTCCATCACCGAAAAACGGAAACAGGTCGTCGGTTTCGCCGGACCTTACTTCGACACGGGCCAGGATCTGCTCGTCCGGCTCCGGTCGACCGACATCACCGGCCCCGAGAACCTCAACGGCCGCAAGCTGTGCGCCGTGGGCGGCACCACCTCCGCCGAACAGGTCCGCGACAAGTTCGCGCAGGCCGTCCAGCTCGTCGAATACCCGCGCTACCAGGACTGCGTCACGGCGCTCCTCGCCGGACAGGTCGACGCGGTGACCACCGACGACGTCATCCTCGCCGGTTACGTCGCGCAGAATCCGGAACTGCTTCGAGTCGTCGGCAAGCCGTTCTCCAAGGAGAAGTACGGTGTCGGCCTGCGCAAGGAGGACACCGAGGGGCGGGCGGCGGTGGCCAAGGCGATCCAGAAGATGATCTCGTCCGGGGAATGGCTCGAATCGCTGAACCGCAACATCGGCCCGTCCGGCTACCGGATCCCGCCTCCGCCACAGGTCACCGAGAAGTGACCCTTCCCGATCTGCCGGTTCGTGCCGTCCTGCCCGAACTCGAAGCCGCGCTCGACGCCCATGGCACCGCCGTGCTCGTCGCGCCCCCAGGGACCGGCAAGACCACGTTGGTGCCGCTCGCGCTGGACAACGGTGAGGGCCGGGTGATCGTCGCCGAACCGAGGCGGCTGGCGGCGCGGGCCGCGGCGGCGCGAATGGCGTCCCTGCTGGGCGAACGGGTCGGTGAGACGGTCGGCTATTCGGTCCGCGGTGACCGCAAGGTGTCGTCCTCGACGCGGATCGAAGTGGTGACGTCGGGCTTGCTGGTCCGGCGGGTACAGGGCGATCCCGAACTCGCCGGGGTGTCGACCGTCCTGCTCGACGAATGCCACGAACGCCATCTCGACGCGGATCTGCTGCTCGCCTTGTTGCTGGACGTGCGCGCCGGGCTGCGGGACGACCTGCGCCTGCTCGCGACGTCCGCCACCGTGGCCTCCGGGCAGCTGGCCGCGCTGCTCGGCGACGCGCCGGTGATCACGGCGCACGCGAGGACCTATCCGGTCGACGTCTCGTACTCCCCGCCCGCACGCGGCGAACGGATCGAGTCGACCGTCGCCCGTGTGATCCACAAAGCACTGTCCGAAGGAGACGGTGACATCCTCGCGTTCCTTCCCGGCGCGGGCGAGATCGCCAGGGTGAGCGGCCTGCTCGGCGGCCTCGACGCCGACGTGCTGCCCCTGCACGGGCGGCTGTCGGCGGCGCACCAGGATGACGCGTTGCGCCCGCGCGCCCGCCGCCGGGTGGTGCTCTCGACGTCGGTCGCCGAGTCCAGCCTGACGGTGCCGGGCGTCCGTGCGGTGGTGGACTGCGGACTGTCGCGCGTGCCCCGTGTCGATCACCGGCGTGGCCTGCCCGGCCTGGCGACGGTACGCGTGTCGGCCGCGGTCGCGGAGCAACGCGCCGGCCGCGCCGGACGCGAGGCGCCGGGCCGCGCGTACCGGTGCTGGGCGGCGCACGAACAGGGTTCCCTGCCCGCGTATCCCGAACCCGAGATCCGGACGGCCGAGCTGGCGCGGTTCGCGCTGGAGCTCGCGTGCTGGTCAACGCCGGACGGTTCCGGCCTCTCCTGGTGGGATCCGCCCGGTGAGGGTGCGCTGGCCGCCGGGCGCGCGTTGCTGACCACGCTCGGGGCGACCGCGGAAGACGGCACGGTGACCGAACGAGGCCGGAAAATGGCCGGTCTGGGCCTGCACCCGCGGCTGGCGAGGGCGTTGCTGGACGGCGCGGCGCGGACCAACGCGCGTTCGGCGGCCGAAGTCGTCGCACTGCTGGACAGCGGTGGCACGCTGACCGACCTCGAAGCCGAGTTGCGGCGAGTACGCGGTGACGAGCGCTGGAAGCGTGACGTACGAAGGCTTTCCCAGCTGGTTCCCGACGGCGGCAAAGCGTCCGATCCGGCACTGGTCGTGGCGCTGGCGCACCCCGAGCGGCTCGCGCGACGACGTTCCGCGGGCACACCGGTGTACCTGATGGCCGGGGGAACGGCGGCCGAACTGCCGCGCGGCAGCGGACTGGCCGACGTCGAATGGCTGGCGGTAGCCGAAGCGACCCGTGATCCCGGCCGTGCGCAAGGGATCATCCGGCTCGCCGCGCCCGCGGACGAAGCTCTCGCCGTGCGCGCCGCACCGAACCTGGTGTCCACAGTGGACGAAGTGCACTGGTCGTCGGGAGACGTCGTTGCGCGGTCGGTGCGGCGACTCGGCGCGATCACACTGTCGGAGAAACCGTTGCGCTCGCCCTCGCCGGACGCGATCCGCGCCGCGCTGCTGGACGGGCTGCGCACCGAAGGGCTCGGCCTGCTGCGATGGTCGGAAGACGGGAAGAGACTGCGCGAGCGGCTGGCCTTCCTGCATCGCGTGCTGGGACCACCTTGGCCCGCGGTCTCCGACGCGGATCTTCTGTCCACTTTGGATAGCTGGCTCGATCTCGGCTCGGCCCGTCGACGATCCGACCTAGCCACACTGGACGCCGGTGCCGCCCTGCGCGGACTACTGCCATGGCCTGAAGCGTCGCGTTTGGACGAACTGGCGCCGGACCGCCTGGAGGTGCCGACGGGTTCGCGGATCAAGGTCGACTATTCGGGTGAACAGCCGGTGCTCGCCGTCAAACTGCAGGAGACCTTCGGCTGGCTCGCGACGCCGGAACTGGCGGGCGTCCCCGTCGTGCTGCACCTGCTCTCGCCCGCCGGACGGCCCGCGGCGGTCACCGCGGATCTGGAATCGTTCTGGCGCAACGGTTACGCGGCCGTACGCGCCGATCTCCGCGGACGCTACCCGAAGCATCCCTGGCCGGAGGACCCGCTGACCGCCGCGCCCACCCGGCGCACTTCACGAGGTCAGTCCATCAACTGATGTTGAGGCCTGGTCGGCAACTGCGCCGCCAGCTCCTCGTCGTCCTCGCGCTCGTTCAGCCCCAGCTGCACCGCGCTGCGGATCTGCTCCCGGTTCTCCCGCACCACATGCGCGAAGAACTCGTCCGTCCGCGGATCGGTCAGCACTTCGAGGATCACGCGCATCGCGGTGTCGATCACCGAACGCACCACCTCGTCGTGGAACGGCAGCTTCGAGAGCCGCCCTGCCTGCGGATCGTTCTTGAGCTTCTCCGCGATGATCCCCCGCAGCAACGTCTGGTTCTCGCCGAGTGAGCGCGCGAGATTCTGCGGATAGTTCCCGGTTTCCAGCACTTTGACGACCTCGTCGAGCACCGCGATCGTGATCGGCTTCTTGATCGCGAGCACGATCGGCCGGGAAAGCCGTTCGACCAACCGCTGCGTGAACCGTTCCCCGAATGCGCGGTCCGCCGTACGGGCGAGCCGGACCAGCACCACGATGATCCGCAGCAGCCGGAACCCGCGCAGCGCCGGATGGGCGATCGGGATCATGCCGAGGATCTCGTACCAGTTGCGCAGTGGGAACCACTTCTCCCAGCCGTTGCGGCGCCAGCGCCAGAGGAATTCCAGGGCGAAGATCCCGCACACCGTCGTGTCGATGACGAAGACACGATGCGCCGTCTCCTCCGAATGAGGGAAGAACGTCACGTAGGCGAGCAGCCCGACGGAGAACACGGCGAGGACGAGCATCACCAGGTCGAGCGGATTCACGCGCCGGTGTTCGCGGGTGGTCATGGCGCCGATTGTGCCTTTCCGCGGCGACTCGTGCCGAGCGGCACCTGCCGAAAGTAAGGGGTGGCCGATGACTTCGGGGCAATGCCCTCGGGTGCCCCCGCGCCGGAGGATTCAGGGACACGAAGGAGGACGCGGATGATCACGCTTCGAGGACTCACGAAGCGCTATGGCGAGAAGACGGTGGTCGACGGGCTGACCTTCGCCGTCGAGCCGGGCAAGGTGACCGGTTTCCTCGGCCCCAACGGCGCGGGCAAGTCGACGACCATGCGGATGACGCTCGGCCTCGACGCGCCGAGCGCGGGCGACGTGCGCATCGGCGGCAAGAAGTACGAGGACCTGCGATTCCCGCTGCGCGAGGTCGGCGCGCTGCTGGAGGCCAAGGCGCTGCATCCGGGCCGGAGCGCGGGCAAGCACCTTCTGGCGATGGCGCGCAGCAACGGGATCCCGGCGAACCGCGTGGACGAAGTCCTCGCCACGGTGGGCCTCACCGATGTCGCGGGCAAACGCGCCGGGACGTTTTCCCTCGGCATGGGGCAACGTCTCGGGATCGCCGGCGCCCTGCTGGGCGACCCGGGTGTGCTGATGTTCGACGAGCCGGTGAACGGTCTGGACCCCGACGGTGTCCGCTGGGTGCGGCAGCTGATGCGTTCGCTCGCGGAGGAGGGCCGCACGGTGTTCGTGTCGAGTCATCTGATGAGCGAGATGCAACTGACCGCGGACCGGCTGGTCGTCATCGGCAAGGGAAAGCTTCTCGCCGACGCGCCGGTCGACGAGTTCATCGCGGGCAATTCGCGGACGTCGGTCCTGGTGCGGGTGCCCGCTCCCGCCGACCTGCGTGTCCTCGAACAGCGCCTGCGCGCACTCGGCGCGACCACGGAATCCGATCAGGACGAACTGCTCGTGCACGACCTGCCCGTCCACCTCGTCGGCGACGCGGTACACGAACTCGGGATCCGGGTGCACGGGCTGGCCGAGCGGACCGCGTCACTGGAACAGGCGTACATGGAACTGACCGCGTCGTCGGTCGAATACGGAACGGGAGTCGCGGCATGAAGTCGCTCATGGTCATGGTGGCGGTGATCGCCGGCCTGCTGGGGGTGCCGGCGGCCGCGTCGGCGGCACCGGAACTGTCGCTGCCCGCGCCGGGCGGCCCGCTTCCGATCGGGCTGCGCACGCTGCACCTCACCGATCAGCGGCGAGCCGACCCTTGGGTGCCGGAGAAGCGGCGCGAACTGATGGTCAACGTCTGGTACCCGGCCGTCCCGATCGGCCGCGCGCCGCTGTACATGACCGAGGCCGAGTCGGCGGCGACGGTCGCCGGGCGGAAACTCGACCTGCCGCCGGACGCCCTGAGCAAGGTGCGGGTCCACTCGCGGGAGAACGCGCCTTCCCTGCCCGGACGGCGTCCGCTGGTGGTGCTTTCGCCGGGCGCGGGCAACAACCGGATCACCCTGACCTCGGTGGCCGAACACCTTGCCGCGCAAGGCTTCGTGGTCGCCGGGATCGACCACGCCTACGAAGCATGGGCGACGGAGTTCCCCGACGGGCTGCGCCAATGTGTCGCTTGTGGACGGCCGGAGGACCCCTGGCCCGCCGCGATCGCGAACCGCGCCGTGGACACGACGTTCGTCGTCGACACCCTGCTGAAGGACCGCCGGTGGTCGATCGACGCGACGAAGATCGGGATGGCCGGTCACTCCGCCGGGGGTTCGGCGACCGCCGCCGCGATGGTCGCCGACCGGCGGATCAAGGCGGGCGTGAACATCGACGGCCCGTTCTTCGGCACCGTCTCCCTCGACCGGCCGTTCCTGCTGCTGACCAGCCCGACCGGCGAGAAGTACTACCAGGCGTCGTGGGACGAGACCTGGCCGCGGCTCACCGGGCCGAAGAGGCAGGACCTGGTCGAGAACAGCGGTCATTCGTCGGTGACCGACGCCGCGATCCTGATCGACCAGCTCGGGCTGCGGCCGCATCTCCCGCCGTCCGAGGTCGAGAACCAGTACGGATCGATCGGCTCGCGGGAGGCGCTGAAGTTCTTCCGTGACGAGCTGACCGGATTCTTCAAGCAGTGGAGCGCACGATGAACACGATTTCTTCGGAATGGACGAAGTTCTGGTCGGTCCGGTCCACCTGGTGGTGCCTGATCAGCGGGCTCGCCCTGATGCTCGCCTACTCCGGCGCGCTGGGCCTGGCCGCGGACGCCGGCGTCGAACGCTCGATGGCCCCGCACGCCGTGGTGGCCGGGGCGGCGTTCTATCTCACCCAGTTCGCCGTGGTCGCGCTGGCGACGCTGTTCATGACGAGCGAGTACGCCAGTGGCAGCATCCGCTCGACCCTGCAGTGGGTCCCGGTGCGGAACCGGGTCCTCGCGGCGAAATCGGCCGTCCTGCTGCCGGTGCTGTTCGGCTACGGCGTGCTGAACACCCTCGCCGGTGTGGCGGTCTCGGCGCCGCTGATCCCCGCGCCCGACTCCTCGGTGGGCGAGATCCTCGCGACCGCGGCGGGCATGGGGGCCTACTTCGCGCTGCTGGGTCTGCTCTGCCTCGGACTGGGGACGGCGCTGCGCTCGACGGCGGGGACGATCGTGACGGTGTTCGTGCTGCTGGTGATGATCCCGATGTTCGCCGGTTCGCTGGGCTGGGAAGACCTCGTGAACTACTTCCCGGGCTTCGCCGGTGTCAACGCGATGGTCACGTCGGGGCAACCGAACCCGATCTTCGGCGGCGTCGCGCCCTACGCGCCCTGGGTCGGCGTCGCGCTCTGTGCGGCTTGGGCGGCGGCTGGTCTGGTCACCGGGTCCACGGTGCTCAGGCGTCGAGACGCCTGACGGGGGAGCAAGGGACCTTTGCTACCACTTGTCTCAACATTGAGAGAAGTGAGAGCAAAGGTCCCTTGCTCCCTTTCACAGGTGACCGTGTGGATTTTGGGACGTCAGATGTCCCAAAACCCACACAGTCGGTAGGCGCCACTACCCGGAGTACAGGGTGTGTGGAAACAGGGACACTCAACGTCCCTATTTCCACACACCCTCGCGTGGCAGCAAAGGTCCCTTGCTCTCTTTCCGCAGGTCAGAGCCCCAAGCGGTAGCAAAGGTCCCTTGCTACCCCGCCACCCCGAGCCCCGCCAACACCTCCCGCGCCCCTCGCGTCAGCTCCTCCAGCTCCGGCGGCCGCAACGACCCCGTCCCTGCCAGCGCGTCGAAGATCGTCCCCTCCAGCCACGCGACGAGCACCCGCGCGTGCCGTTCCGGCTCCGCCGATCCGCACGCCGCGAGCACCTCGGCGCACCGCCGCCGGATCACCAGCCCGCCCCGGTCGTAAGCCTCGCGCAGCTCCGGCCGCCGCGTCGCCTCCAGCGCGAACTCGTACCGCGCGAGCATCCGCGTCCGCCCGTTCGTGATCGCCGCATGCGCGAACCCCGCCACATACTCGGCCAGCCGTCCGGGCGGCGGGTCGAGGGTGACCTCGTCGAGTTCGATCATCCGCGAGATCGCCAGCTCAAGCAGCGCCGCCCGCGTCCGCGCGTAGTACGAGGTCGAACCCGGCGGCAGTCCGGCGAACCGGTCGACGGCGCGATGCGTCAGCCCCCGCATGCCCTCGGCCGCGATGACCTCGATGGCCGCGTCCCCGATCGTCGCCTTTCGCACTCTACAAGTGTAGTAGTACTCTACAGCTGTAGAGGAGGTCGCCATGCGCAAAGCGATCGTGATCGGCGGAGGAATCGGCGGACTGAGCGCCGCCATCGGGCTGCACGGCATCGGCTGGGAGGTCACCGTCCTCGAACAGGCGCCGGAGCTCACCGCCGTCGGCGCGGGCATCTCCCTGTGGCCGAACGCCCTGCGCTCACTCGAAACGCTGGGCGTCCGCCTCACCGGACAACAGGAACAGTCCTCCGGCGGCCTCCACGACCGCGACGGCCGCCGCATCACCCGATGGGACGCCGAGGCGTTCCGCCGTCACCACGGCCGCCCGCTCGCCGCCATCCACCGCGCGGATCTCATCGGCGCGCTCCGCGACGCCCTGCCCGAAGGCTGCGTCCGCACCGGCGTGGAAGTCACGAGCCTCGACGATCTCGACGCCGACGTCATCGTCGCCGCGGACGGAATCCACAGCACGGCGCGCAAGCGACTCTGGCCACGCCATCCCGAACCGGTGTACAGCGGCAGCACGGCCTTCCGCGCGGTGACCACCCTCCCCCATCCGACGGAACTCAGCACGAGCTGGGACGACGGCGCCGAAATCGGTGTCATCCCGCTGCACGACGGCCGCGTCTACTGGTGGGCGAGTTACGTCGCCGAAGCGGGCGTCCGCCACGAGGACCCGAAGTCGTATCTGCGAAACCGCTTCGGCGGCTGGCACGAACCGATTCCCGAACTCATCGAGGCGACCGCGCCCGAGACGCTGCTCCACCACGATCTCCTCCTGCTCGGCACCCCCCTGCCCACCTACGTCCAAGGCCGCGTCGCGCTCCTCGGCGACGCGGCCCACGCGATGCCGCCGTTCCTCGGCCAGGGCGGCTGCCAGGCGATCGAAGACGCCGTCGTGCTCGCCGCCGCGCTCAGCACCACCGAAGACGTCGACGCGGCACTGAAGAGTTACGACGAGCAGCGCCGCCCGCGCAGCCAATCGGTGGTCAAAGCGTCGGTCCAGGCCGGAAAGATCGGGCCGCAGCTACGCAATCCGCTCGCCGTGGCCGTCCGCAACGGCGTGTTCCGGCTGCTCCCCGGCGCGCTCACCGCCCGCATCGGCGCCGGCGTCAGCGGCTGGACTCCCCCTGTCCCCCGCCGACCAGCCCCGCCTCGTACGCGGTGATCGCGGCCTGCACCCGGTTCCGCGCGCCGAGCCGGTTGAGGATGGTGCTGACGTAGGCCTTCACCGTGCCCTCGACCACGAACAGCTTCGCGGCGATGTCCGCATTGGACAGTCCAGAACCGAGCAACGCCAGCACTTCCTGCTCACGCGGGGTCAGTTTGCCGATCAGTGCCTTCGCCTCTTCGGCGCGGGAGACCTGATTGCCGGAGAAACGGGCGATGACCCGCTGCGCGACCTTCGGTGACAGGAACGCCGCGCCGCCCGCGACCGCGTGGATCCCGCCGAGCAGTTCACGGGGATCGCCGGATTTCAGCAGGAATCCGCTCGCGCCGAGGCCGAGTGCGCGTTCGATGTAGGCGTCCTCGCCGAACGTGGTCAGCATGATCACACCCACCTCGGGCAGCAACCGGCGGATCTCCTCGGCCGCCTTGAGCCCGTCCATGACCGGCATCCGGATGTCGAGGAGCACGACGTCCGGCCTGGTCGCGCGGACCTGCTCGACGGCGGCGCGCCCGTCCTCGGCCTCCGCGACCACCTCGATCCCGGCGTCCGCGGCCAGGATCGCCGACACCCCGGCGCGGATCATCGCCTCGTCATCGGCCAGCACGACCCGGATCATCCGGGTTCCCCCTTTGCTCGTCTTCACTGATCAAGTCCTTCGCCACGAGTTTCCCCTCGGCGAAGCACAGCCGGTAGGCCTCGTAGTTCAAGTTGAACACGGTGCGCTCGGTGCCGTAGTACTCGCAGGTCGCCCCGGCGGGCACCGGCGGCTCCACCGTGCGCGGCCGCGCGATCCGCTGACCGTCGGGCAGGAGGGACGCGATCTCGGCGCGCGTCTGGCCGACGCGGATGCGGTCGTAGTCGCCGGCGGCGAGTTCGGAGCGGTACCACTGGACGAGGAACACCGCACCGCTGATCCCGACCACCAGGCCGAACAGCCCGATCGGCACGACGATCGCCTGGATCAGGCTGCGCCGCACGTCCCGGCGCGCACGCTCGAGTTCTCTCGCCGACGTCGACTGCCCCACCTCGGCGTCCATCGCCGCCTGGCTCTCCGGCGATTCCTCCGACGGCGCGGCGTCGTGCGGCAGGGTCGCGCTCACCTCGAATCCGCCGTCGAGCGGCCCTGCCCGCAGGGTCCCGCCGACCAGCCGGACCCGTTCTCGCAGGCCGATCAGCCCGCGCCTGCCCGAAGCCCGGCCCGGCAACGGCCCCGCGGGCGGCGCGGTGTTGGTGACCACGACGTCCGTCCGCCCCGCCGACCGCGCGACCCGGACGGTGACGGCGGCACCCGGCGCGTGTTTCACCGCGTTCGTGACCGATTCCTGGACCACGCGATACGCGGCGCGGTCGACCATCTGCGGTTCGTCGCCGAGCGGTGCGTCCACAGAGGACTCGATCAGCACGCCCGACGCCCTGGTGCGGTCGAGCAGTTCGTCGATGGTCTCGTGCACCGGTTCGGTCGGCGCGTCGTCCTCGCGCAGGACCCCGATGATCTCGCGCAGCCGTTCGGTCGCCGTCGCGGCGCTCTGCCGCAGTTCGCCCGCGGCCTGCCGCTGCCGCTCGTCGAGCCCGCCCGCGACCTCCAGCGCCGCCGCGCGCACCGCGATGAGGCTCAGTTCGTGGCCCAGCGAGTCGTGCATGTCGCTGGCGATCCGGGTGCGCTCGCGCAGCCGCGCGCGGTCGGCGATGAGCCGCTGACGGCTCTCCATCTCTTCGGCGCGACGCCACCCGTCGCGCGCCATGTCCTCGCGCTGCCGGATGTAGCGGCCCAGCAGCCACGGCGTCACCGACGCGAAGACGAGAACGCCGAGCACCGCACCCCAGGACGCGAACCCGTCCTTGCTCCACACCAGGGCCACGGGGACCGCGACCACCGAAACGACGGCGAACAGGCGCAGCATCGGCTTCGCGACCGGCTGCCGGTAGCCGGCGAGGTAACTCACCGCGACGAGGACGAACCCTTCCCAGATCGGCACCCGGCCGCCGAAGCTGCCCATGACGACAAAACTCGCGAACATGGCGATCGCGAGGGAGACCAGCGGATACCGGCGCGACACCGCGATCGCGGCCGTGGTCGCGACGAGCCCGAAGAGCAGTTCCCAGTGCCTCGTACTGGATCCGGCGTCGATGACCACCCAGCCGCAGAGCCCGAGCCACAGCGCGACGTCCATGACCAGCCGCCGCCCACGCCGGACGGGCTCCTCAGCTTCCTTCACGTCTCAGGACGCTACAAGCCGTGACGAGCGCTCCGCCATGGACGAAAGTAAAGGTCCCCTGCTTCCCCCGTCCGATAAGGCATGATGATCGACCATGGCCGAGCGCACACTCACCGGTCAGCTAGGCGGTCCTGTCCCGGCAGGTATCGAAGCGCTGGCCGACCACGAGAAGCAAGACCTCTCCGACGCGCTGCGCGACGCGCGCCACCGCCAGGCCAAGGCCTTGGCCGAAGCGGGCGAAGAGGGCCTGAAGTACGTACCCGCGCTGCTGCGCGGCACCGTTCGCAAGGTGGTGGGCCTGTGACCACCGAGAACTTCGCCGCGCAGGCCGAGATCCTCAAACTCGCCCGCGTCCTCGGCACCACCCCGGAGCGGCTGTCGTACCTCGAACACGTGGACCCCGCCGAACTCCAGGCGTTCCGCGAACAGGTGACGGACACGCTGTTCGACGCCAATCTCGCCGCCCTCGAGCGGATGGCGATGGCGAGCAAGCTCGTCCCGAGCCCGATCCTCGCGAAGATCGCCGAGAAGGTCTTCGGCCCGCTTCTGTGCGCGCGGATCGCCGGGCTGGTGGACGTCTCCCGTGGCGTCGACGTCGCGAAGCGGCTGAAGCCGCCCTTCCTGGCCGACGTCGCGGCCGAGCTGGACCCGCGCCGCGCGAGCGCGATCATCGCCAGGATCCCGCTCGACACCGTCGTCGCGGTCGCCGTCGAACTGGTGCGCCGCGAGGACTGGATCACCGTCGGCCGGTTCGTCGGCCACTTGCCCGATCCGACGGTGCGCCGGGCGCTGGCCGTCATCGGCGACGAAGCGCTGATCCGGATCGCCTTCGTCCTCGACGACAAGAGCCGGATCGATCACGTCCTCGGGCTGCTCCCCGAAGCCCGGTTCCGCGGCCTCCTCCAGGTCGCGGCGGCCGACGAGGGCCTGTGGGCGCCGGTGCTCGACCTGCTCACCCACCTGAGCGAGAAGCGGGTCGAGCAGTGGTCGCCTCTGCTCGGCGAACTCCCGCCGGAACTGCGCGTCCGTGTCGAAGAGACCCTCCGGTAGCGCGACGTGAACAACGTTTCGGTGATCTCCGCGGTGGTCTCGGTGACCGGCGCGGTGCTGACCGCCGTGCTCGGCGGGGTGTTCGAGGCACGCAGGCGGCGGACCGACCGCGAGCAGCTCCGCCGGGACCTGGTCAGCCGGTACCGGGATCCGCTGCTGCAGTCGGCGGCGTCCTTGGCTTCGCGGTTGCGCAACGGAATCGACCTGCTGTCGGGCAGGGAAGTCCACCAAGCGGCGCCGGGGACCGAGCGGCAGGACGAGTACAACCGCTACGAGAGCCTTTACCGGCTTTCCGCCTACCTCGGCTGGGTACAGATCATGCATCAGGAGGCCCACTTCCTGGACATGGGAAGCCGCAGCAGGAACAGGCGGCTGATGCGTCATCTCGGCGCTGTCAAGGCCGCGCTGTCCGGGCACACCGAGCCGAGCGACGCCCGCGTGTTCCTGCTCCTGGGCGGCGAGCAACAGGCCATCGGCGAATTGATGATCGACCCGGACAGCCCGGATCGCCCCCGGTGTCTCGGCTACGTCCAGTTCCGGCGTAAATACCGGGACGACGCCGAATTCGCCGAATGGTTCGCCCCGTTGCTCGAAGAAACCGGCAAACTCCTGGAACATCGAGAGCAGGGCGTCGCACGGCTCACCACCGTCTACAACGCCCTGATCGACCTGATCACCTATCTCGATCCCAAGAAGGTCTGGATTCTCGGGCCGAACCGCAAGTTCGAACGCGCGCTCACAAGCGGTTCCCCCGACGCCACACCGACGACGTGAGCGGAACTCCCGGCCGGTAGGCGAGGTGCGTCGTCGAAGGCGCCTCCAGCACGTGAAGGTCGGCACGCGCCCCCGGCCGCACGAAACCGACATCGTCACGCCGCAACGCGCGAGCCCCGCCCGCCGTCGCCGCCCACACCGCCTCGTCGATCGTCATCCGCATCTGCAGCACCGCGGTCGTCACGCAGAACGCCATCGACGTCGTATACGAGCTGCCTGGGTTCGCGTTGCTGGCCAGCGCGACCGTCGCCCCCGCGTCCAGGAGCCGCCGCGCCGGCGCCAGCGGCTGCCGGGTCGACAGGTCGCACGCGGGCAGCAAGGTCGCGACGGTGTCCGAAGCGGCGAGAGCCTCGACGTCCGCCTCGCCCAGGTACGTGCAGTGGTCGACGCTCGCCGCCCCCAACTCGACGGCGAGCCGCACGCCCGGCCCCTCCCCCAGCTGGTTTCCGTGCACCCGGAGCCCGAGCCCGCGTTCCCGCGCCGCCTTCAGCACCCGCCCGGACTGCGCCTCGTCGAAGGCGCCGGTCTCGCAGAACACGTCCGCCCAGCGCACGAGCGGCGCGACTGCGTCGAGCATGTCGCCGCACACCAAGTCCACATAGGACTCCGCGTCCGCGCCCGGCGGCACGAGATGCGCACCGAGGAACGTGACCTCGTCGGCCACCTCGGCGGCGATCCGCGCCGACCGCGCCTCGTCTTCGACGTTGAGCCCGTATCCGGTCTTCGTTTCCAGACAGGTCGTGCCCTGCCTCGCCGCTTCGTCGACGTGCCGCCGCAGATTCGCCGCCAGCTGCTCGTCGGAAGCCGACCGTGTCGCGTCGACGGTGACCGCGATCCCTCCGGCGCTGTACGCCTTCCCGGCCATCCGCGCCTCGAACTCGGCGGTCCGGTCCCCGGCGAAGACCAGGTGCGTGTGACTGTCCACCCAGCCGGGCAGCACCGCGCGACCTTCGACGTCGACCCGCTCGTCCGCGTCGGGCGCGTCCGCGGCGGCGCCGACCCAGGCGATCGTTTCGCCGTCGACGACGACGGCCGCGTCGTGGAGCTTGCCCAGTTCGGCGTCGTTCGTGGTGAGCTCGCCGATTCCCGTGATCAGGACTGCCACAATGCCTCGATCTCCTTGGCCAAGACCGTTTCCGGCCGGTCGATCAGCTGATGCGCGCCATCGCGGACGATTTCGCGCCCCGCGACGACGACGTCCCGGACGTCCGCGCCGGACGCGGCGAAGACCACCCCGGACGGCTCGATCCCGGCGGTCCGCACCGAACCGAGGCCGACCGTCACCAGGTCCGCGCCCGCGCCCGGAGCCAGCTCGCCGACCTCGTCCCAGCCGACCGCGCCGTGATCCGTCGCCGCCGCGAGCAGTTCCTCCGCGGTGAACCGGCCGCGCTGCTCGCTGGCGAGCCGCTCGTTCAGCTCCAGCGCCCTGGTCTCCTCGAACGCGTCGACGACCGCGTTGCTGTCACTGCCGAGCGACAGCCGCACCCCCGCGTCCAGCAGCGTCCGCGCGGGGCCGATGCCGTCACCGAGATCCCGTTCGGTCGTCGGGCAGAAGCAGGCACGGCTCCGCGCCTCGCCGAGCTGCTCGACGTCATCCGAGGTCAGATGCGTCGCGTGTACCGCGGTGAGCCGCTCGCCGAGCACACCGTGGTCGTGGAGCAGCCTCGTCGGCGTCCGGCCATAAGCCGCAAGACATTGCTCGTTCTCCGCCCGCTGCTCGGAAAGATGGATGTGCAGTGGCCCGGTTCCACGGTCCACTTCGGACAGTTGTTCTTCGGGAACGGCGCGCACGGAATGGATCGCGCCACCCACCCGGAACGTCTCGTCCTCGCGCAATTCGCCGACTCGTCGCGCCCAGTTCGAGGCCGTCCCGTCGGAAAACCGCTGCTGGACTTCGTCGGGTTCGATTCCGATGCCGCCGGCGAGATAGCACGTGTCCAGCAACGTCAGCCGGATCCCGGCGTCCCTGGCGGCCTGCCGCAGCGCCTCGCCCATCGCGTTCGGCTCCGCGTAAGGCTTTCCGCCCGGCGCGTGGTGCAGGTAGTGGAACTCGCCGACGCTCGTGTACCCGGCCAGCACCATCTCCGCGTAGACCCCGCGCGCCAGACGGTAGTACGAATCCGGGTCGAGCCGTGACGCGAGCGAGTACATCCGCTCGCGCCACGTCCAGAAGGTTCCGCGATCGTGATGCGTCCGGCCGCGCAGCGCGCGATGGAACGCGTGCGAGTGCCCGTTGGCGAATCCCGGCAAGGTAAGTCCATTGAGGACAGTTCCTTCACGAGGCACGTTCGCCGTCACCGACGTGATTTCGCCGCCGTCGACCTCGATCCGGACGGCATCGGCGATCCCGTCCGGCAGCCACGCACGTTCACACCAGTATGTCGTCATGTCGACAGTTGCTCCAGGACGTCCGCGAGCGCGCGGGCACCGTGGTCGACGTCCGCCGCTTCGGAGAACTCCTCCGGCGAATGGCTGATGCCGGTGGGATTGCGCACGTAGAGCATCCCGGACGGGACGAACCCGGCGAGGATCGCGGCATCGTGCCCGGCGCCGGTCGGCAGTTCCGGCGGGCCGCCCAGCCAGGTGCCGAGGTCACGGCGCAGCGCGTCGTCGAAGATCACGTCGTCGGAGTACGACTCCCTGGTGACCTCGACGCGGCAGCCTTCCTGCCCTGCCGCGTCTTCGGCCAGTTTCGCGATCTCGGCGACCAGCTCGGGCGTATCCGTACCCGGCACCCGCGCGTCCAGCCACAAGTCCACAGTGGACGCGATGACGTTGGTCCCGCCGGGAATGGGCACGAGCCTGCCGACGGTGGCCCTCGCGTCGGCGGTCGCCTTCGCCAGTTTCCGCACGGCGAGCACGGTCTCGGCCGCCGGGATCATCGGGTCACGACGATCGCCGATCAGCGTCGCACCGGCGTGGTTTCCCTGCCCCTGGAAGGAGAATCGCCATCGGCCGTGCGCGATCACGGTGTTGCCGACGGCGACCGGCGAGCCGAGGTCGATCAGCCCGCGTCCCTGCTCGACGTGCAGTTCCAGGAACCGCCCGATCAACCCGAGCCGCTCGGAGTCCCGCCCGATCCGCTCGGGGTCGAGGCCGGATTTCGCCGCCGCTTCGGCGAACGTGACACCGTCCGGGTCGCGCAAGCCGCGTGCCTTGTCCGCGTCGATCGTCCCGGTCAGCAGGCGCGAGCCGAGGCACGGCACACCGAAGCGGCCGCCCTCCTCCTCGGCGAAGACTACGACGGCGAACGGCTTCGCGGGGCGGAATCCCTTGGCCTGCAAGATCTCCACCGCGTCGAGCGCGCTCGCGACGCCGAGCGGGCCGTCGAAGGCACCGCCGCCGGGCACCGAGTCGAGATGGCTCCCGGTGACGACCGCGTCCGGGCCGGGTGTGCCCCACCAGGCCCAGACGTTGCCGTTGCGGTCGGTCTCGACACCCAGTCCCAGCCGCCCGGCACGCTCGACGAACCACGCGCGGAGTTCGGTCTCGGCCGCGTCGAAGGCGTGGCGGGAGTAGCCGCCGCGCTTTGGGTCGCGGCCGACGTCCGAGATCTCCTCCAGCAGCGAGGACGCGGTCACTCGGCGTCCCGCATCGGCACGCGCACGCCACGCTCGTCGGCGACGTCGGCGGCGCGGTCGTAGCCGGCGTCGACGTGCCGGATGACGCCCATGCCCGGGTCGTTGGTGAGCACGCGCTCGAGTTTCTGCGCGGCCAGCAGGGTTCCGTCTGCCACGCTGACCTGGCCCGCGTGGATGGAGCGGCCCATACCGACGCCGCCGCCGTGGTGGATCGACACCCAGCTGGCGCCCGACGAGGTGTTGACCAGCGCGTTCAGCAGCGGCCAGTCGGCGATCGCGTCGGAACCGTCGGCCATGCCCTCGGTCTCGCGGTACGGCGAGGCGACGCTGCCCGAGTCGAGGTGGTCACGGCCGATGACGACCGGTGCCTTCAGCTCGCCGCTGGCGACCATCTCGTTGAACCGCAGGCCCGCGAGGTGCCGCTCGCCGTAGCCGAGCCAGCAAATCCGCGCCGGAAGCCCCTGGAACGCGACGCGTTCACCGGCCAGCCGGATCCAGCGCGCGAGGGATTCGTTTTCCGGGAACAGTTCCAGCATCGCGCGGTCGGTCGCCGCGATGTCCTCGGGGTCACCCGACAGCGCCGCCCAGCGGAACGGGCCGTTGCCCTCGCAGAACAGCGGGCGGATGTAGGCGGGCACGAAGCCCGGGAAGTCGAACGCGCGCTCACAGCCGCCGAGTTTCGCCTCACCACGGAGGGAGTTGCCGTAGTCGAAGACCTC
Source organism: Amycolatopsis sp. NPDC057786 (assembly GCF_042797905.1). Taxonomy (NCBI): domain Bacteria; kingdom Bacillati; phylum Actinomycetota; class Actinomycetes; order Pseudonocardiales; family Pseudonocardiaceae; genus Amycolatopsis; species Amycolatopsis sp. NPDC057786. The sequence continues at coordinate 28,720 of NZ_JBHVKW010000017.1, read as the reverse complement.
GGCGCCCTTGTCGAGGAAACCGAGCATCGCTTCGACGTGCTCCGCCATCGACTCGCGGGCGCGCTCGGTGAACTCGTCGGGCTTCTTGTCCGCGTAGTCCTGCCACTCGTCGACGCCGACACCCTTGGGCAGATAGGAAAGCGGGTCGTGCGCGGAGGTCTGATCCGTGACGATGTCGACCTCGACGCCGCGGCGCAGCAGTTCGGGCAGTACCTCGGCGGCGTTCCCGACCACGCCGACGGACAGCGCGCGCTTCTCCTTCTTCGCGGCCTCCACCCGGCGGATGGCGTCGTCGAGGTCGTCGGCGACCTCGTCGAGGTAGCGGGTCTCGACGCGGCGGTGGGCGCGCTGCGGGTCGCATTCTATGACGAGCGCGACGCCGTCGTTCATGGTGACGGCCAGCGGCTGCGCGCCGCCCATGCCGCCGAGACCGGCGGTGACGGTGAGCGTGCCCTTGAGGCTGCCACCGAACCGCTTCTTCGCGACGGCGGCGAAGGTTTCGTACGTGCCCTGCAGGATTCCCTGCGTGCCGATGTAGATCCAGGACCCGGCGGTCATCTGGCCGTACATGGTCAGGCCCTGCGCCTCCAGGCGGCGGAACTCGGGCCAGGTCGCCCAGTCGCCGACGAGGTTGGAGTTCGCGATGAGCACGCGCGGCGCCCACTCGTGCGTGCGGAACACGCCGACCGGCTTGCCGGACTGGACGAGCAGCGTCTCGTCCTGTTCCAGGCTGGTCAGCTCGCGGGTGATCGCGTCGAAGCTGGCCCAGTTGCGGGCGGCCTTGCCGGTGCCGCCGTAGACGACCAGGTCCTCGGGGCGCTCGGCGACCTCGGGGTCGAGGTTGTTGTGGAACATCCGCAGCGCGGCTTCGGTCTGCCAGTTCTTCGCGGTGAGCGTGGTGCCTCGGGCGGCACGGACCGTGCGGGTCATGGGCTCAGACCTCCAGTTGGGCCGCGGCGAGGACGGCACCCGACGCGACGAGTTCTTCGGCGGCGGCGATCTCCGGCGCCAGATGACGGTCGGGGCCGGGGCCCTCGACCTTGGTACGGACGAGATCCCGGACCCGGCCGGTGACCGGCGACGGGACCAGGGGCGCGCGCATGTCGAGTGCGCGCGCGGCGGTGAGCAGTTCGATGGCGAGGACGGTGTTGAGGCCTTCGACGGCCTTGCGCAGCTTGCGCGCGGCGGACCAGCCCATGGAGACGTGGTCCTCCTGCATGGCGCTGCTCGGGATCGAATCGACGGACGCCGGCACCGCGAGCCGCTTGAGCTCGCTGACGATGGCCGCCTGCGTGTACTGGGCGATCATGTGGCCGGAATCGACGCCGGGGTCGAACGCGAGGAACGGCGGCAGGCCGTGCGAGCGGGCCTTGTCGAGCATGCGGTCGGTGCGGCGCTCCGCGATGCTCGCGACGTCCGCGAGCGGAATGGCGAGGAAGTCGAGCACGTACGCGACCGGGGCACCGTGGAAGTTGCCGTTCGACTCGACGCGGCCGTCGGACAACACGACCGGGTTGTCGACCGCGGACTGGAGTTCACGCTCCGCGACGAGTTCGGCATGCGTGAGACTGTCGCGCGCGCCGCCGTGCACCTGCGGCGCGCATCGGAGGGAGTAAGCGTCCTGGACACGGTTGCAGTCGGGACCGCGGTGGCTCTCGACGATCTTCGAGCCCTGGAGCGCCGTCCACATGCGGAGCGCGCTTTTTGCTTGCCCGGGGTGCGGGCGCAGCGCCTGGAGATCGGCCGCGAAGGCGCGGTCGGTGCCGAGGAGCGCTTCGACGCTCATCGCCGCGGTGATGTCGGCGGTGTCGAGAAGCTTGCGCAGGTCGGCAGCGGCGAGCAGGAGCATGCCGAGCATTCCGTCGGTCCCGTTCGTGAGGGCGAGGCCCTCCTTCTCCGCGAGAACGACCGGCTCGATGCCAGCGTGCTTCAGCGCTACGCCGGCCTCGACGACTTCGCCGTTGTACTCGACTTCGCCCTCTCCCATCAGCGCGAGCGCGACAGCGGCGAGAGGCGCGAGGTCGCCGGAGCAGCCGAGGGAGCCGTACTCGTGAACGAGCGGGGTGATCCCGGCGTTGAGCAGGGCCGCAAGCGCTTGCGCGGTCTGCGGCCGGATGCCGGTGTACCCGCTGGCGAGCGTGCGGAGGCGCAGCAGCATCAGCGCGCGCACGACTTCGGTCTCTACGACCGGGCCCGCACCGGCCGCGTGCGACCGGATCAGCGACCGCTGCAGGGCGGTACGGCTCTCGAGCGGGATGTGCCTGGTCGCGAGCGCCCCGAAGCCCGTCGAAACGCCGTACGTCGGCGTCTCGGCGTGCGCGAGGTTGTCGATGTGCTGCCGCGTCGCGGCGAGGTTCTTCTCGGCCGCTTCGCTGACCGCGACGGGCGAGTGGTCACGGGCGACCGCGACGACCTGTTCGGGCCGAAGCGGTTCGGAGCCCAGAAGTACGGTTTCCGGCATAGCCCCATTGGACAACGCCATGCCCGCTGGTGGGCGGCCCCAACCGGTGGTTGTGTCTGGTATCCAAGACACACACGGTGGGAGCAAGGGACCTTTGCTACCGCGGCGGCGGAGGGTGTGTGGAAATAGAGACGTTGAGTGTCCCTGCTTCCACACACCCCTTGCTCCGCGTAACGGCGCTGACCGACTGTGTGGATTTTGGGACGTCAGATGTCCCAAAACCCACACGGTCACCGCGCCCGCCTGCCAAAAGAGAGCAAGGGACCTTTGCTACCGCTTCTCTCAACGTTGAGACAAGTGGTAGCAAAGGTCCCTTGCTCCCCCCGCCGAAGCGAAACAGGAGGTCGGCATGGGTGAGAGCAGCGAGGTCCCCGCCCTGCGCCGCGGCCTCGGCATCCTTCGCGCCCTCGCGGCGCGCCCGGGCCCGGTGTCGGCGGCCGCGATCGCGCGCGAACTCGGCCTCCCGCGTTCGACGACGTATCACCTGCTCGCCGAACTGGAGGCCGCCGGTTTCGTGACGCACCTGCCCGCCGAGCGCCGGTACGGCCTCGGCATCGCCGCGTTCGAGCTTGGCTCGGCCTACCTGCGGCACGATCCGCTGGAGCGGCTCGCGCTCCCGCTGCTGCGCAAACTCGCCGACCGCGTCGGCCACACCGCGCATCTGGGCGTACTTCACGGCAACGAGTCGCTCTACCTGGTCAAAGAGCGCCCCACCCGCCCGGAAACCCTGGTGACCGAGGTCGGCGTCCGGCTGCCGGGCCAGCTCACGGCCTCGGGCAGGGCGATACTGCGGCATCTGCCATCGCCGCACGTCCGCGCGCTCTTCCCGAACGCGTCGGCGTTCGTCCTGCGCACCGGCCGCGGCCCGCGCACCCTCGCCGAACTGCGCCGGACGCTGAACGCGGAGGGCAGGCTCGGCTGGGCGGTCGAAGACGGGCACGTCACCGAAGGATTCGCCTCGGTGGCCTGCCCGGTCTTCGACCACGGCGGCCGGCCGATGGCCGCGATCAGCGTGACGCTCCGCCACCTCTGCCCGGGAGCAGAGGGGTGCGACGAGACTTGGCCGGACCTCGCCGAGGAGGTCCGCCTGACCGCGGCCGAACTGACCACCCGGATCGGGGGTCAGATGCGCTGAGCGTGCTTCTTCTGGACTCCCTCGAGTCCGAGCATCGCCAGCAGTTCAGCACAGTCGAGGGCATCCGAAGCGTGCCCTGCGACGGTTCGTGCGGCCCTGCCGTTCTGCAGCGTGAGGCGGACTTCTTCCTCCGCTCGCACACCGGCCATCCGGCTCTGGTCTTCAGCGGGGTCGGGACGACTGGAATGCCTAGCCCAGGTCATCTGCCACCTTCTTCCGGCCCTCCGGCGACACGGGGTCGTTTCGAAAGAGGGCCATGGTCGGACACTCAGCATGACATCCCACCTCGCGGCAGTTCCCGGCGCGGGTGAATTGAGACAAAAAAGATCCAGATTTCGCTACTCTGCGTGATTCCCAAAAGACTCGAGCCGGGCATTGAACGGCGCTCCCGTGTCCGGCACCAGATGCCCCTCCCCGCACGAGCACTCCGGCCGATGGTCCCCGGTGAACTCGGCACCGACCTCGAAATCCTGTACACCGTCCGGTGATTTCCCCGTGTCCGGGACGGTCCGGCGCGGTTGACGTCCACCGCTCGGCCAACGGCCGCCGAGCAGCACCCCGTGCACGAGCACGACACGCGGACCGGATCCCATCGATGCACATGAAGGCGCATCAACCCGTGCCACCCCGGCCGACACAAAGAAGCGGCCCCACCCCCTCAGGGGGCAGGGCCGCATCGTCGACCAGTGGAGGTGCCGGGAATTGAACCCGGGTCCTCTGGCGCATCACCAGGGCTTCTCCGTGCGCAGTCCGCTATGTCTCTACTTGGCCCCTTCAGTCACGCGAACAAGCTGAAGTGACGAGCCCAGCCACTGTTTGTTTCCCAACCACACCCCGTAGCCGGGTGTAGCGGTAAGCCTCCTAGCTGATGCCGGTGACCGGGTCGGAGGCGACCCCGGACCGACAGAGTTGCTCTACTGCTTAGGCAGCAAGAGCGAACTCGCGCTGGCTCTTAGGCTCGGCGCTTATTGGTTTGCGATGACGCTTACGGTGGTCTCTCGCCTGCACCGGCACGCTTCTCCTGATTCAACGACCAAAGTCGAAACCGTTCACCCCCTTGGTGGGATACAACCTGTACATCATAACTCGATCGGCAACCGGGTTATTCCCGCAGGTGGGGCTAGCCCCACCCGGGAGATGCCCGTGGGCACCATGTCAGCGAGCGCGCGCGAGCGCGATGCTGGTCTCCTCGCACCAGAGAGGAGCACGACCATGAGCTCGCTAGCGGCCGAGCGGGAGCTGAGCAGGGCCGATCCGTCGTTCGGCGGCTCGCTGGTCTACCTGCTGATGAACCTGCCGATGGGCATCGTGGCGTTCGCGCTCCTGATGTCGTTCTTCTGGCTGGGCGTCGGCACGGTGATCGTCTGGATCGGGCTGCCGATCCTCGCGCTGGTGATCCTGTCGGTCCGCGGCGCGGCCCGGATGGAACGCGCCAGGGTGTACGCGCTGCTCGACCGCTACATCGACCTGCCGTACCTCCCGCTTCCCGCTGCCGGCCAGTCCGTGCGCTGGAAGGCCCGGCTGAAGGACGGCTCGACCTGGCGCGATCTCGCCTACTTCTTCCTGCTCTTCCCGCTCGGCATCATCGAGTTCGTCCTGGTCACGGCGTTCTGGTCGACCAGCCTCGGCCTCGCGGGCCTGCCGATCTACTACCGCTTCCTGCCTGGCGGCGAGTACCGCTTCCCGGACTGGGAAAACGCGTGGTTCACCGTCGATTCGACGGTCTCGGCGCTGCCTTGGGCGGCGCTCGGGGTGCTCTGCATCGCTCTGTCGGTAGCGTTGACGAAGGCGCTGGCCGGGATGCACGCCCGGCTGGCGACGGCGCTGCTCGGGCCGACCCACGCCCAGCGCCGCCGTCTGGAGGATTCATGGGGCGAGGTTCACGGATGACGATCGACCAGCAGGTACGGCAGGTGGGGATCCCGCGACCGCGGCCCTTGAGATCGATCCTCTACATGATCGTCAGCTTCGTCTTCCGGCTCCTCCAGTTCGTGCTCATCGTCGTCGGCCTGGCGGTCGGTATCGCGACGGCGGTGGTGTGGATCGGCTTCCCGATCCTCATGGCCACGACCAGCTTCATCCGCTGGTCCGCCGACCGTGAGCGGGGCTGGGCGCGCACGATGCTCGAAACTCCCCTTGAGCCGGTCGAACGCCTGCCGGTCGAAGGGCTTTCGCTGGTCAAGCGCTGGCTGACCCGGTTGACCGACGCGACCACGTGGCGCGACCTCGCCTACCTGATGGCGGCGTTCCCGTTGGCGTGTCTGGAGCTTCCGATCGCGATCGCGTCGATCGTCCTGCTGCCGATGGCCATCTGGGTCACCCCGTGGCTCGGGTGGCTGCATGGAAACCTGGCGTTCTCGCTGCTCGGCCCGAACCGCACGCAGCGGCTGGAGCAGAAGGCCGAGCGGTTGCAGGCGTCGCGGGCTCGCGGGGTCGACGCCGCCGAGGCCGAACGCCGCCGCATCGAGCGCGACCTGCACGACGGCGCCCAGCAGCGCCTGGTCGCCGTCGCGATGAGCCTCGGCCGCGCGAAGTCGAAGTTCGACCAGGATCCGGACGCTGTGCGCGAGCTGATCGACGAAGCGCACCTCGACGCCAAACTCGCGGTGTCGGAACTGCGCGATCTCGCCCGCGGCATCTACCCGGCCGTGCTCGGCGACCGCGGTCTCGACGCCGCGTTGTCCGCGCAGGCCGCGAAATCGCCGATCCACGTCGACGTCGAGGTGGACGTCGAACCCCGGCCCCCCGCGGCGGTCGAGACCACGGCCTACTTCATCGTCGGCGAGACGCTGACGAACATCGCGAAGCACTCGGGAGCGACCGAGGCGGGCGTCAAGGTGTGGCGCACTGAAGCGATGGTCATCGTCGAGATCACCGACAACGGGCACGGCGGCGCCGAAGTCCGGCCAGGTGGCGGCCTCGCCGGGCTCGCCGACCGGGCGGCCACGATCGACGGCGTGATCACCGTCGTCAGCCCGCCCGGTGGCCCGACGGTGATTCGCGCGGACCTGCCGTGCCAATGGTGACCCGCTCGTGAGTGAATAGGCTCTGCCATTCACTCACGACGCTGGGGGCAGCATGCGGGTTGTCATCGCCGAAGACGCGGTTCTGTTGCGCGCGGGGGTGATCCGCCTCCTCGCCGACGAGAACATCGAGACCGTCGCGGCCGTGGACAACGGTGACGACCTGCTGGGCGCGGTCAAGGAGCACCGGCCGGACCTCGCGATCGTCGACGTGCGGATGCCGCCCACCTTCACCGACGAGGGCCTGCGCGCCGCGCTGGGCGCCCGTGAGGTCATCCCTGGCCTGCCGGTTCTCGTGCTCTCCCAGTACGTCGAGGAGAGCTACGCCGTCGAGCTCCTGTCCGGCGGCGCGGGCGGAGTCGGTTATCTGCTCAAGGAACGCGTCGCCGACGTCGGGGATTTCCTCGACGCGGTCAAACGTGTCGCCGGCGGTGGCACGGCCATCGACCCGGACGTCATCGCACAGCTGATGGCCCGCGGCCGCAAGAACCCGCTCGACGCGCTCACCGCCCGCGAGTCCGAGGTGCTGGGGCTGATGGCGCAGGGCCTGTCCAACACCGCGATCGCGAACTCGCTCGTCGTCTCGCACGGCGCGGTCGAGAAGCACATCGGCAACATTTTCTCGAAGCTCGGCCTCGAAGCGAGTTCGGTGGAACACCGCCGGGTCCGCGCGGTACTCACTTACTTAGGACGCTGAAGTAGCTCTTGGTGGCGAAGCCGTCACTCACCTAACATGGGCAGACTGTTGGTGAGCGACGGCCGAACCGAGGGAGGACCCATGACCGACAGGCCCTCCCACAGCGCCCGCTTCTTCGGCGGCCCCCTCGACGGACGCGTCCAGGAACTCGGTGACACCGAGCCGGTCGCGGGTACCGTCCTCAAACACGTCCATCTGCACGACGGGCCGAAGATCGAGACCCGCTACGAACTCGGCCTCGCCGAGGACGACTGCTGGGAATTCCGGCTCTGTTCCGCTCCCGTCCCGGAGCCCGCGCCGCGGCCGGAACCTGAGCCGGACGGCGTGGGGTAGGGAAAACTCCACCTTCCGAGGGCGAAAACAGGAAGATCGATACGGCGGTCCGCACCGCTGTTTTCGCGGCCTCCAAGCACCAGGCTCTTTTCCATGCACACAAGCGGGAAGCAGGGCCGGGACAGGTTCCTGGACATCGTCCGAGCGGTCGCGATCCTCGCGGTCGTCGTCCAGCACTGGGGAATGCCGGTGCTCTCGTACGCCGACGGCCATCTCTCGACCGGGAACGCCCTCGCGACCCCCGGCTGGTGGGTCATCACCTGGCTCAGCCAGGTCATGCCGCTCGTCTTCTTCGCCGGCGGCGCGGCGAACCTGATCTCGTTGGGGCGCGCGGAAAGTTCCCGTTCCTGGCTCGCGGCCCGCCTCAAGCGGCTGATGATCCCGGTGCTGCCGCTGGTGGCCGTCTGGCTGTTCGTCCCGGACATCCTGCGCGGGATGGGCATTCCGGAGCAGCCGCTGCAGGTCGGCGGAGCGATCGCCGCGCAGCTGCTGTGGTTCCTGGCCGTGTACGTGCTCACCGTGCTGCTCACCCCGCTGATGGCCGCCGCGCACCGGCGCTGGGGCCTCAAGGTCCCGCTCGTGATGCTCGCCGCCGCCGTCCTCGTCGACGTCGCCCGCTTCAACGACCTCGGCCTGATCGGTTTCGCGAACGCGATCTTCGTCTGGATGGCCGTGCACCAGCTCGGTTTCCACTACACGCAAGGCCGTCTCGGCTCGCTGAGCCGCAACGCCGCGCTGGGCATGTCGGCTGCTGGATTCGGCATCACCGCGCTGATGGTCGCCTTCGGCCCGTACCCCGCGAGCATGATCGGCATGCCGGGCGCCCCGGTGTCGAACATGAGCCCGCCGACCGTGCTGCTGGCGTTCCTCGCGATCGGCCAGATCGGGCTCCTGCTGGCCTTCAAACCGCGGCTGAACGCCCTGGCCGCACGGCCGAACCTCGACGCCGCGCTGAAGTGGATCGGCCCGCGGTTCATGAGCGTCTACCTGTGGCACATGCCGGCGCTGATCGTCGTCTCTGGGGTCGCGGTCTACGGGCTGGGTTACGAAACCCCCGAACCGGGTTCCGTGCTGTGGCTGACGATGCTCCCCGCGTGGCTCGGCGCCTGCGGGCTGGTGCTTCTCGGCCTACTGCGGATGTTCGCCCGTTTCGAAACGCAGGGTTCCGGCCCCGCGTCGACCGCCCACACGCCTCAGCTGGTAGTGGCCGGGCTGGCGATCGCGGGCGGTCTGCTCGGGCTGGCCGCGCACGGTTTCGCCCCGCTGAGCGACGGTCTCGCCCAGGGCCCGGCGCCGTGGGTGGCGCTGGCGACGGGTGGATTCCTCCTGGCGGGCAAGCAGATCCAGGTTTCGGAGCTGGGAACGCGGTTGCTCGGCCGCGCCGTCTCGGTCACCGAGGTGGCGCAGCTCAAACGCTGAGCAGTTTCGCGGGGGTGTCGTGCAGCACCGCCCGCAGGAACGGCTCTCCCAGGCGATCGTCGGCGGCCCAGCCGGCGATCGCCCGCAGCTGTGTGGCGTACGAGTACGGGATGTTGGGGAAGTCGGTGCCGAGTACGACGCGGTCGGGGAATTCGGCCAGCAGATCGGTCCAGTCCGGCGGGAGCGGGTTGCCGCGTGAGGTGAACTCGACCCCGACCATCGTGGTGTCGAGGTACACGCGCGGATACTTCCTGGCCAGCTCGAACGCGAAGTCGATCTCCGGCATGCCGGCGTGCGCGAGCACCAGCGTCAGGCTGGGATGCCGGACCAGGACCTCCTCGAACAGCCGTAGCCCGGTGTAGGCGCCCTTCAACGGACCGTGTCCACAGTGGACGACCACCGGGACACCGGCGTCCGCCAGCGCGCCCCAGACGCCGTCCAGCAGGTCGTCACGCGGGTCGTAGGCGCCGACCTGGACGTGTGCCTTGAAGCAGCGGGCGCCCGCGCGCAGCGCACCGTCCACAACGGACAGCGCGCCGGGCTCCGGGTAGAACGTGCCGGTCGGCACCGCCTCCGGAACGCGTTCCGCGAACTCCAGCGCCCACGAGGTCAGCCATTCGGCCATGCCCGGCTTGTGCGGATAGACCAGCGGCGCGAACTTGCGCACACCGAACGAGCGCAGGGTTTCGATCCGCTCTTCTTCCGGCGTGCGGTAGTGCACGGGCCAGGCCATGCCGTAGTGCTCTTCGGCCTGGTCGAAGTAGGCCCACACCTTGTCCATGACCTGCTTCGGCAGGAAGTGCAGGTGCAGGTCCACGAGCCCGTCGATGCCGAGCGCCGAGATCCAGCCGGGGATCTCGGCGTCGGACGCGGGCCCGTGGATCAATCGTTGTACCGGCCCTTGAGCGCCCGGCCCATGGCCCGGCTGATGGTGCGCTCCGCGTCGCGTTTGGCGATGTCCTGCCGCTTGTCGTAGGACTTCTTGCCCTTCGCCAGCGCGATCTCGACCTTGACCTTGCCGTCCTTGAAGTACATCGACAGCGGGACCAGTGAGAGGCCGCTCTCCTTGGTCTTGCCGATGAGCTTCTCGATCTCCTGGCGGTGCAGCAGCAGTTTCCGGGTGCGCCGCGGCGTGTGGTTCGTCCACGTGCCCTGCACGTACTCCGGGATGTGCACGTTCCGCAGCCAGACCTCGCCGTCGTCCACCGTGGCGAACGCGTCGGCCAGCGATGCCCGTCCTTCACGCAGGCTCTTCACCTCGGTACCGACGAGCACGAGACCGGCTTCGTAGGTATCGAGGATGGAGTAATCGTGGCGAGCCTTGCGGTTCGACACGATCACCTTGTGTCCACGTTCCTTGGGCATAGCGGCGACTCTACGTGAGTTTCTGTGTCCGGGCAGGTGGTTATCGGGGCGGCTAGTGGCGCACGTACAGGCGCAGCGTCACGTAGCCGGTGATCGCCGAGATGACGATCGAGACGGCGAGCAGGATCGGCGCCACCGGGAACAGCAATTCGAGCATGCCGACCGCGGGGAACACGTCCCCGGTGAGCACCAAGTCGAGCAGCAGCACCTTGGTGAGCACGAGGAACACGATGCCGATGACCGCACCGACCAGGCCGGCGACCACCGCCTCCAGGAGGAACGGCAGCTGCGTGTACCACCGGGTCGCGCCGACCAGGCGCATGATGCCGACCTCGGTGCGCCGGGTGAACGCCGACACCTGGATCGTGTTGGCGATCAGCAGCAGCGCGGCGATGGCCATGATCAGCGCGGCACCGAAGGCCAGGTTCCGCACCCCGTTGAGCGCGTTGAACACGCGGTCCAGTGCCTTCTGCTGGTCGTCGACCTTGGAGACGCCCGGTTTGCCGGTGTACTCCTGGATGATCGCCTGGCTGCGCTCGGGGTTCTTCAGCTTGACGTGGAGCGACGCGGGCAGCGCCTCGGGCCCGGTCAGCGCGAGCAGTTCCGGCTGGCTCTCGAACATCTTCTTGAACCGCTCGTAGGACTGCTCGCGGTTCTCGAAGACGACCGACTCGACACCCTCGTTGCCCTGCAGCTGCTGGCGCAACGTCTGGCAGGCGGACTGCGAGCAGTTCGGGTCACCCGCGCTGATGTCGTTGACCAGATAGACCGAAACCTCGACGTCGGCGAGGAAGTTGGCCTTCATCTTGTCGATCGTGCCGACGGCCAGCAGGCCGAAGCCGAGCATGGCGAGGGAGACCGCGGTGGTGAGGATCATCGCGATGGTCATCGTGACGTTCCGGCGCAAGCCGGTGACTACCTCGCTGAAGACGAAACTGGCGCGCATCGGGGTTGATGTCCCTTGGAAGTCGTGGGTTACGGAGGAGGGCGGGGCCGGTCAGCGGCCGATGCCGTAGACGCCTCGGGCGTCGTCACGGATGACCTTGCCGAGCTGGAGCTCGACGACCCTTCGCCGCATCGAGTCCACGATCGAATGGTCGTGGGTGGCCATCAGCACCGTCGTGCCGGTGCGGTTGATCCGCTCCAGCAGCAACATGATGTCCTGGCTGGTGTCGGGGTCCAGGTTCCCGGTCGGCTCGTCGGCGAGCAGCACGAGCGGGCGGTTCACGAAGGCACGGGCGATCGCGACGCGCTGCTGCTCACCACCGGAGAGTTCGTTGGGGAGACGGTCGGCCTTGCCGTCGAGGCCGACGAGTTCGAGCACCTCGGGCACGACCTTGCGGATCGTGGGGCGCGGCTTGCCGATGACTTCGAGCGCGAAGGCGACGTTCTCGGCGACGGTCTTGTTCGACAGCAGACGGAAGTCCTGGAAGACGCAGCCGATGGTCTGCCGCAGCCGCGGCACCCGGCGACGGGCGAGCTTGGCGACGTCGAAGTTGGAGACCATGACGCGACCCTTGCTCGGCACCTCTTCGCGCAGCAGGAGACGCAGGAAGGTCGACTTCCCGGATCCCGAGGGACCGATCAGGAAGACGAACTCGCCTTTGTCGATCTCGACCGACACCCTTTCGAGGGCGGGACGGGTCGAGGTCTTGTAGACCTTGGAAACCTCTTCGAGCCGGATCACGGTTCGGCATACTACCCATGCCCGTCGTTAAGCCCGGGTAGCCCGGTCCCGGCGGCCAAGCGAGCAAGGGACCTTTGCTCTCACTCTCTTTCGGAAAGTGGTAGCAAAGGTCCCTTGCTCTCTCACGCAGGGTTGTTACGCGGCTCCGGACTGCTTGCGCCAGCGGATGCCGGCCTCCAGGAAACCGTCGATCTCGCCGTCGAGCACGGACGACGGATTGCCGACCTCGAACTCGGTCCGCAGGTCCTTGACCATCTGGTACGGGTGCAGCACGTAGGAACGCATCTGGTTGCCCCAGCTGGAGCCGCCGTCCTTGAGCGCGTCCATCTCGGCGCGCTCCTCCTCCTTCTTCCGCTGCAGCAGCCGCGCCTGGAGAACCTTCATCGCGGCCGCCTTGTTCTGCAGCTGCGACTTTTCGTTCTGGCACGAAACGACCACGCCGGTCGGGATATGCGTGATCCGCACCGCCGAGTCCGTCGTGTTCACGCTCTGCCCACCGGGGCCGGACGAGCGGTACACGTCGACGCGGATGTCCTTCTCGGGGATGTCGACGTGGTCGACCTCCTCGACCTCGGGCATCACCTCGACGTGCGCGAAGGAGGTCTGGCGGCGGCTCTGGTTGTCGAACGGCGAGATGCGCACCAGCCGGTGCGTGCCCTGCTCGACCGAGAGCGTGCCGTAGACGTAGGGCGCCGTCACCTTGAAGGTGGCGGACTTGATGCCCGCTTCCTCGGCGTAGGAGATGTCGTAGACGTCCGTGGGGTAGTTGTGGCGCTCGGCCCACCGCAGGTACATCCGGAGCAGCATCTCGGCCCAGTCGGCCGCATCGACACCGCCCGCCTCGGACCGGATGGTGACCACGGCGTTGCGCGGGTCGTATTCACCCGACAGCAGGGTGCGGACCTCGAGCCCGTCGATGTCCTTCGTGAGCGCCGTGAGCTCGGTCTCGGCCTCGGCCACACTGGCGGAGTCGCCCTCGGCCTCGGCCAGTTCCGCGAGGATGCCCAGGTCGTCGAGCCGCTGTCGCAGCTCGGAAATGCGTCGCAGCTCACTCTGCCGGTGGGACAACTGGCTGGTGACCTTCTGCGCCGCTTCGGGGTCGTCCCAGAGGTTCGGGCTGGATGCCTGTTCCTCCAGCTCGGCCACCTGGGCACGCAGCGCATCCAGGTCCATCACCGACTCGATCTGCGTCAGCTTGCCGGTCAGGTCCTTCAGTGCCGCATCGAACTCATCACTCACGTCGGCCAAGGTTACGGCAAAACCCACGACCGGTTGCGGGGAACCGGCCGTGGGCACCTGTCCGGGTCAGGACTGGGGGATGGAATCCAGCAGTTTCAGTGCGGCTTTCGCCTGCGCCTGCGCGAACTCGGCGACGGCCTTGGCGTACGGGCCGTCGGCGGCCTTGGTGGCGGCCTTGGCCTCGTCGAGCTGCTGGGTGTAGCTCGCGCGGGCCGACTCGAGCAGGGCCGAGCGCTGCTTGACCGTCAGCGAACCGGCGTGCACGAGACGCAGGATCAGCGGGCTGCGGAGGTGGTCAGGACCGGCTTCGGAGGTCAGCCACGTCTTGAACGCCTTCTTGCCCGCCGCGGTGATGAGGTACTGCTGGCTCGACCGCGGGCCCTGCTTGCCGAGGCGGACGAGGCCCTCCTTCGACAAGGCGGGGAGCTCCCGGTACACCTGGCTGCGGGTCACGCTGAAGAAGGCGCCGAAACGCTCACCCGCCCCCGCGACCAGTTGCCCGCCCGTGGCGGGACCGTCGTGGAGAAGACCGAGCAGTGCGGCGGCTGTTGCATTCAATTCGGACACGTCCTCTACGGTCCCACTTTTCGGAACCTGTGTCCACTGTGGTCAACACATCTGTCCATTGTGGCTAGTGATATGCGCTCATTCGGCCCAACGCACTACGCCTGTCCACAATGGACCGGACACGCTACGCAACCGGCGACGGCCACGGACAGCGGTACCCGTCCCCCGCCCCGACCAACGACAGGGAGTGAGCACCGCGCGAACCACGGAATCCCGGAAACGAAGAAGCGGGGGGGGGGGGGTTTGGCCGCACCCCGCGGGGGGTTTTTTGGGTTGGGGGGGGGGGGTGTTTACGGGCCCCCCCGGGGGGTTTTGCCCCCCCCGGGCCCCCCCG